>CAZSRG010000016.1:6558-22275 GCA_964609315.1 uncultured Planctomycetia bacterium | reverse complement strand
CTATTGAGAGGATTGAACATCCTCCTGTTGGTAAAATATGGGTAATCAGCAAAGAAAGCTTAGAAGCACTTGGCGGCAGGATTTCCTCCAGTCCGGCGAGGGAGCTCATAACTCAGAATTCATTGTCTTTTCCTGCCCTTTTTTCCTTTTTCGCTTCAAAAATAGACGGGGAAAAAATCAGGCGCTTTTTTGTCAGGTTAGATACCAGATATTTCTTCTTACCTCTATCAATAAGAATCATTTTGTCGCCTCTGGTGATTTTGCTTTCGATATTGCTTGGTTTTTTTGCTGATTCTGAAGAGTATATGACTGAGTTTGGAAAATATCTGATTGAACATAGGAGGCCCCTCACTGTAGAAGAAAGTTTTGCGGTAGAAAAAGCGATGCAAAGAGTTAGAAGTTATTTTGAGGAGAAAGGTTTACCTTTTGAGACTCGCGAAGTAATATCTGTTAGTGACAGGAATTTTGACAAAATCTATGGCCAGGGTGTCATTAGTTACTTTAGCAAGAGGCATCCGAATGAAGTATTTATACGCTCTTCGCTCAACATAGAACAAAGAAGAGACGTTATTGAACACGAAATCTTACATGCTAATAGCCGGGGATTCGACAATAGGATACTTGACGAAGGAATAACTATTTTAATTCAGAGATTGTTGGAGGAGGAGGATCTATCTTCAGTTTTGGCTCATTTAAACCACGATTATTATCCCTCAGAACAGAAGGCAGTGGTTTATATTTCAGAGAAAATAGGTAAGGAAACGGGGTTTGAAGGTGACATCGCTATTATCGAAGGATTTAGGTTTTTAGAATGGGCATATTTAACTGGTGATACTCGAAAGATAGATAAAATTCTCGGGGAAGGGGTTTGGGAGCAGATTTTAATGGTTAGCGATAGATCCAATGCGAGGGGTTTTGATATTAGAGAATATAAAATCGCCATAGATGATATATTAAGGGAGAACAAGAGACTAAAAGGAATAGTAGCGAAAACATCATATGATGCCCACCGCGTAGGTGGGACAGGTGTAAGTAACAACCCGCAGAATAATGCTTATACCAAATTGGTTTCTTCTTCCGGGCTGAACAAGGCCGGGCCGTGGTGGGGGATTATTGGTATCGGGTATAGTATCATTTTAACTGGAGCATTAAACTTGTTGACATATTTTGGGTTTGGCTGGTCATTATCTGCCGCTTTTGGACTCAATTCAATTATCTGCTCTTTTCCTTTCTTTGAGTCCCTTCACTACATTAAGACCAAGAATTTAGAAGAGAAAGAGAAACTTAGAGAAATTCTCAAGTCTCATCTGACAGGGATTACTATTTTTATGCCTCTTCTTTACTTCAAAGGGTTAGCAGCAATAAAGATATTTTCATTTATAAACAGTGGTTGGTTTGCTTTAGCCCTGGGCGGGATTTCTTTGGCTTTATTTATTGCCAATAAGTATTACAAAAATAATTCCCTTGCAAAAACAGCTAATTTATTTATGCTTTTGTCCATTCTTATGGGAATACCAAAATTATTTGGCACAACAATAGATCCCGCTATTGCTTCTCCTTATTTACAGGTGCTTATTCCGGCGAGCGAAATATTAATTGGTATTACTGCCGGGTTGACGATTTTGGCAGTAGCATTAAAGAAGATAGGAGTAAAGGAAGAAAAATATCTGGAATTTTCAGGAATAATCGCCGGTATAACTTTGACCGTTACAGGGATTACTATGGCATTATTGCTAATGTTTACAGGTAATACATTTGTATTAAATAAATTGCTCAGTTATATAATCGGATTTGCGGCGGTTTATCTTGGAATAGGCATTGTCAAAGGCAATGTACCTGTGATAAGAGTTTATTTGATGGCAGTTAAACAGCTAAATAAAAAAATAGAAGAGGAGATAAATAAATTAGAAGAAAGATATTCTGAGAAGGCAAAAGAAATCAGGAAAGAGTTTGAGAAAATATCCCGGAGTAAAGAAAGTCTGCAAAGAATATATATAGGATTGTTGAGGAAGGATAGAAATTCTCTTGAGAAAAAGTTTTATGGTGATGGGAAGAAAGATGGTAGCCGAGAAGAAACCAAAAGAGGATCCGAAAATCGCTTTATTCTGCCTGAGTTTGTTTCTAAAACAGGCACTAAGATTTTTGATAGTATAGGTATCGCCGGGGAAGTTCATAAAGCATGGGTAGGAAATAAAAATAGAGCTAAAGAATTTGTTTCTAAATTTCCCTATGTTTTAAGATTTATTCCTTATACTATTTCGTTTTTAATCTTTGGCCCTTTATTTGTAGGAGAGGTAACTTGGGACTTTTTTGCCCGTTACGGCTTAGGTTATTCCGGTTTTCTTATAGAAAAAACAAAAGGCAAAGGTGATATACAAATTCCTCAAGAGATGCGTTACTGGCATCTTAAGGCGGCAATGGAAGAGGCAAAAACTCCTTATACTTTTAGAAAACAATGGAAAGATGAGTGGTTTGCCTTTACTCTTCAGAACCCAAAATTGGCAGGGACAATAAGGCTTGCTTTTTCAAGGCTCTCTTTAGCCATAATCAGCTGGCATTTTAGCGGGCCTATATCCGCGGCGCTTATAGCGCAGGTTCCGGAGTGGCTATCATATTTACATTTATCTTTTCTGCTCTGGCCGTTTAAATTAGTCCTTAATAAGGATGGCTATTTCCTGCCGTTATATTGGCTGTTTAGCGGTGTTAAGCGGGCATGGCCGGCGGTAGGAGAGTTTTTATTAAAGCACATTTCGCCTACCATCGAAAATCTTCTTCGCATATATTTACTTAATCTGGCTCTATCTGCCATAGGTTCTGTAAAGACTATAATTCATAGGTTTGTTGATACGAGATACGGAGTAAAATGCGGAATTTATTCCAACCGTTCTGGCCGGCCTCTTCCTACGTTTAGTGTGGAAGAGATTTTGCTTGGCGGATATAAACTGAACGGTGAAAAAATCAAGGATGCCTATGAGAGCGGTTTTATGTATTCGGAGATAGACCCGACTTTAATGGCGTTATTGGAAAATGAATATAGCAAGATAAGTTTATGGAGGAAGACAAAGAATTATTCATGGCTCGTTTCTTATGCTGTTTTACTTTACATATTGAATACCGCAGTTCCTTTAAGAACAATACTTTACATTTATTATGAGTTGACTGGTGCTGGCGGAAAGTGGCTATACTTTTTTGAAACATTGGGAAGATTAAAGGTAAGTTTCTGGTCTGGTTATATTGGTTTAGCCTTGATTGGCGCGGAAATAAGCTGTGCAGTGGGGCTGGGAAAATTCATTGGCGGGCCTTTTGAACAGATAGTTAAAAGCTGGGAAGGCAAAGATGGGATTATCGGTTTTGGTTCAGAGATAGTTCACGGAGGTGAATTTTATGCCGGCTTTGCAGTTAAAGAGTTTACCGGTAAAGATGTAAAAATAGATACTTCTAAAGCTGTTTACCATTTCTTCGGAGGAAAAGGGGAACTGTGGTATGCTTATGCTTATTCACAATATAGGGGCGCGTATTCGGATAAAAAATCTAATGAATTTTCTTATGTTGTTCAAGGGAAAGGAAGCATAAACTTAGGTAAAGATTTGGCGAAGGAAGAAAAGAAACTTGGCAGGAGGCTTACGTTTGGGGAATTCGCTAAAATTGTAGATAAACAAAGGTATCCTTATCTTAAGGATATAGAATACGTATTGAAGAGATATGAAAAAGTATTAAGCCTTCAGGAAGTTGCTTATTTGGAAGATTTACTGAAGAATCCCGGCAAAGAAAATGAGAAGAAGTGGAATGAAGAGCTGGAAAAACTTTCTTCAAAGATAGTAGAGTGGATGAAAGTGCATAAGGGAAATATATCCGGTAAGATTGGCGAAGGTAAGAGCCCCGGGCAGCTTTTAAAGGAGGCAGAAATGGAGGGAGAAGCTGTGGTTATTTTCGATGTTAAAGAAAGTTCGCAGACGGGAGTGATTATACATACCGGGAAGGGAGTATTGTTTGTATTTCTAAAAGACGGGAAACTTCAAGTTAAAAAAGGATTGCCGGAAGAAGATTTGTTTAATAAGGTAGAAACGGCCATTATTAAAGAATTGCCTCAGACAAAGGAACCGCCCTTTGGTGTATATTTAATGATAAATCGAAATAAAGATTTTGTCGAAGGGATAAAAGAATCACTAAATGTCTTAAAGCAATATATGAAGGATGAGAAAAAAATTGATATTGGAGAAGCAGAAGACAAAGATGTTCTTAAGAATTCGCCGAAGGTTTTAGTCTCACCGGTAATAAACTTAAAAGAGAGTATTAAGAAGGGGATAGAGATTGAGAAAATGAAGGAAAATATTGAAGATGAAGATAACAGAGAATTATTAACAAAAACAGGAATAAGGCCGGAAACAGTAGAAAAAATTATTAAAAAAGGAAAAATTGCCTGGAGTGAACTTTCAGAGAAGGAGAAAGAAACATTTAAGAAATTATTAAAATTAAAGAAAGCGCCGGAGAAGATAACCCTTAAAGATATAAGCAATATTATAGATAACCTTTTGCGGGAGAAAGAGGATAAAGAAAAGAAGATAAAATTTGAAGAGGCTGTAGAGAAAATCAACAACGAAAAAGACATTCAAAAGGCGTTGGATGATAAAGAATACAAAGAAGCTTTAAGAGAGGTATTAGAAGGAATCGGCATTAGCGGAGTCCGCGCGGATAAAAATACTTTAAATAAGCTTGAAGAATACTGGCATAAGCCGGGTATTGGGGCGGTAGTTAATGAGATTGTAAAAAGAGCGCAGGAGATTGAGAATTTAGAAAAGGAAAGAAAGAATCTGGAAGAACAGGTTAAAGAAGGAAGAGACGACAGAGTTGATGAAGAAGATATAGAGCTTCTTGAAAGAAAGATAAAGCTCCTTAATGCAAAAGAAACCTTTACGAAAATGAAAAATAGAGTAGAGGCAGAAGATGCCTTAAAGCAAGAATTAGGCGTAATAGCTAAATTCTTCCGGGCGGTTAAGGAGTTTATCTGTAGAGAAGAGGCAAAAGAGAGGAAAGAGAAAGAGAAGAAGACAGCGGATGTAAAGAATCTTAGAAGAGTCGAAGTTATTTTAAATGAGTTAAGGAAATTAATAACTCCTGAGAAGAGAGCTCCGCAAAAGATATTAGAGGAGCTGAGATTACCGGAAGAAATTCAGAAGTTTGTTAAAAAATATCTTAATAATAAAAGTTATTTGGCAGATGTTGAGATAGGCGAAAAGAAAATTACCATAAAATATCAATATTCTTCTATGGAGAAAATAGATACGCTTATTAAAAACCTCGCGGTAATAAAAGGTTATCTTAGCAAGGAGAGAGAAAAGATAGGAGATAAAGATGAGGAGGGCGTATCTTTAAAGACTTCTCAGCAGGAATTGGCTCTGGCGCAAAGATATCTGAGTATTCTTAAAGAGGGCTATAAAGATACAGAAGAGATTGATAAAGTAAAAGAATATATTATTAAAAAGAAAATAGAAATAGCTAAGAGACAGGAAGAGCAAAGAAAGAAGAAAGTAAAAGAAGCTGAGACTTTTGGGATTAAAAGCAAAGAGGCGGAGAAAGCGGATAAAGAAAGGGAGAAAGAGTTTGATAAAACAATAAAAGGGTATAACGCGGAATTAACCCTGTATAAATTAGAGGCTCGCTTAGAGAAGATAGTTTTTGACGCGGGAGAGCAGATTAAAGGATTAGAAAAGAAAGCAAAAGAGGAAAAGGATGAAAAGAAGAAAAAAGAGATAGAGGAAAAGATAAATGATTTGACTCAAGAAAAAGCTTTAATTGAGAGTATTCAGCAGGAAGAGATGGCAATGCTAAAAGAATTGCTGATGGAGGGTAAGATAGAGGCAAAGCAGGTTAAGCCGGTTATTGATAGTTTAATCAGCAAATTGGAGAAGGCTTCGGAGGATAAGGATATAGAATTGGTGAAGAAGGAACTTGAGGTTTTGATTATGGAGAATATAGATGGGTGGACTAAGGAAAGAAATGAGAAGGCAAAAGAGTATAAAAATAAAAAAGAGCAGTATGAAGAACTGCTTCGCGAATATAGAAAGTTGGTTAAGCAGGAAGCAGGCCGGCCGGAAAAACCAAAGCAGGAAGAAGGCGGAGTTCGGGGATGGTTTAAAGGATTGTTTAAGAGTGAAGCTCGTAAGAAAGAAGATAAAAAGGAAGAAATACTTAAGAAATTAGAAAACCAGAGAGAAGAAATGGCAAAGCTCAAGAAAGAGATGGAAAAAGAAGACGCGTTTATTAATAAATATATAAATTATCTCCTGCCGCGCTTGGTTAAAGGAATTATGCCGGAGGTTAAGCCGGATAGGGAAAGAGGATTACCCTTTGACGGACATCAGAAAATTCTAAATGAGTTAAAGAAAGCTGTTAACAGTAATAATTCGGAAGCTATTAAAACGGCTATTCTTAAGGCGGAAGGGGTGGTGTTAGAAAAAATAATAGAGGGGATAGAGAATCAAAAGAAAGAATTAGGAGATAAGAATGCCGGCAAGAAAAATGATGATAGAAATAATGAATATTTACCTGTAGAGATAAAAATACTGGATTTAAAGATAAAAATTGTTCAAAAAGAGCAGAAATTACTGACGTTGGTGCTTAAAGAACTTAAAGAGAAGTTGAGTGAAAAAGAGAAAAAGAATAAAGAAGATTTGGAAAACAAAATCAAAAATCTGCGTGAGGAAAAAGAGAGGCTGGAAAAAGCTTTAGGGGCGGTTAAGAATCCTGAAAAAATAAAAGAGATTGTAGATGCTATTTTAAGAGGGGATTTTGATAAGGCAAAAGAGCTGATTATTAGACGGTTGAGGGCGAAGTATGACTTAACTATCGATAAACAGGGGAAGAAGGTTTTTGTTATTAGTGAAAAAGAAAGGGGAATTTTAGGAAGGCTGGTTAAAGAAAAGATAAACAAAGCTCTTAAAGAAGCAATGGATAAGGTTAATAAGGATAAGCCGGATGCTCCCGAGGGCAAGAAAATAAAATTGATAAACAAAGATATTTTAATGGCCTTAAGGGGTGCGGCAAAGGGAAAAATCTCTCTTGATAAATTATTAAAGTTTTACGATGCTTTGCAAAGATTGGATAGGGGGGAAATAACGGATGAAGATAAAAATATTATCGGCGAAGAGCTGTGGCAGAAATTATCAACTCTTGGAGTTCTTAGCAATGTTTATGAAAAATATGGAAGGGCGGGAGAGTTTAAAGATTATACAAAAAATGATATGGAAAAGATAACAGGAATAATAAATAAAGAATGGAATAATTCAAAGGTATTCAAAAATTATTTCTCTGATTTCAATGACTTTAAAAAGCTTGTTTTTTCAATGATAGAACAGGAAAGCGGCTTTAATCCTTATGCTGTAAGTGAGTGTGGAGCAAAAGGGATTATGCAGATTATGCCGGATACTTTTAGAGAGATAACAGGCAAATGGCCGGAGGGGAAATATGATATTTTTGACGCAGAGACTAATATTAAAGCCGGCCTGGAATATTTTGCCGGGATGATCGCGAAGAGAGAAAGAACAACAGACAGGGAGTTCAAAGATTTAAGCCCTGAGGCAAGAAGAAAAAAGGTCTTGGAGCTGGCTTTAGCCTCTTATAACGCCGGGCCCAATAATGTTGAGGTTAAAAAAGGAAAGATCCCCCAGAATGGTGAAACTCCCCGATATGTCCGGAATATTTATGTTATGTGGAAAAATGAAAGAGAATTATTTAAGGAACCGGCAGGGAGAATAAATAGATATATTGATATTTGTAAGAAATTAGCCTTGTATGAGGCGCGGGAAGCAATGGTGAAACTATTATTAAGTCTTAAAGAACCCATAGAAAACAAGTATCTTCCCGAGAAAAATACTCCTATGGGTAAAGATTGGGAAGATGTATCTTTAGGCATTGAAAAACAGACAATAAAATATCTGGAAAATTCATGGAAAGCAGAAAAACAAGCGAATGAATTAAAATTAGCCGCGGAAAAAGAAGAAACTTCGGAGATTAAAAAAGTCCTGAATGGCGAGTCAGAGAAATACGAAAAATTAGCTGGTATTTATTATCAGGAATTTAATTTGTGGAATCAGGCAAAGACAGTAAAGAAGTCAGCAGATAAAAAAGGGGTAGAAATAAAGAAGCTTTCTGAGAAGCAGACAAAGGAAATGAAATCTCTTGAGAAACAAGAAAAAGAGCTTAAGGAAGATTTATCCAATTTAGATGAGCAGTATTCTATTTTGAAAAAGATTGAAGAGTTAAAGGGAGAAAAGAAAGAATTAGAAGAAGATAAAAAGAAAAATGCTAAGAAAATAAAAGCTGTAGAGGCAAAGATTTCTTATTTAAAGAGATTACTTTCTTTGGTGAAAGAGAAAAGAGTATCTTTAAATGACCCGAATATAATTTCTCTTATAGATGAGTTAAACAAAGTCAAAGACTTTAAAGACATAGATAAGAAGAAAATAATTTCGGAGCTCTTGGAAGCGGTTAAAAAACTTTCTTATAAGGATGAGTTCATAAAGATTTATAATCTCAATAAAGGATTAAAAGGAGCAATGGATGAACTTGAGAAGAAAGACAGAAAAACTAAAGCCGAAAATAGCCAGAAGAATAAACCTCAGGAGATAAATCCGGAAGTAAAAGATAGAAGAATAAGGGGTTTAGCAAAGAAAATTGTAAAAGGCATATTGGAGGATTTGGGGATAAAACTCAATATTCCTGAAGAGGCTTATAATAATTTTGATAACTTAAAACACGAGCTGGATAAAAATATCTTTACCGATGCCGCCGGTATTAACCTTCTGCGGAAAAGTGATGTTTATCAATTGCTGATGGAGATTCTAAGAATAGTTTATCAAGTGCCTTTGTTAACGCTGCCAGAGGATGCTAATTATGAAGGAATGAGATCTATTGAACAGCCGTCTGTTAGAGAGAAAGCAGGAACCCATATTTTCGGAAGCAAAAAAGGAGAAAAATTAAACACTTTCTCCATCAACTTAGGATATGAAGATGATTTTAATGCCGGGATGAATTTTGGCGGAGCATTGGATGAATTTACAAAAGATTTTATAGGATTATTTACGCATAAGGAAAAGATAACTCCTCAGAAATTATTGAGATTAGAGAATAGCCTCAGGGAGCAAATCAAGGGCGGTTTTAAAGTAATTTCTACGAAAGAGATGGCAAGAATAGCTGTTTTGCGGGCGGTAATGAATTTAGAAAAAGCAGAGGCCAATAAAGATAATATGCCTTTTACTTATTTTGAAGCCCGCAATACCTATGTTAAAGCGCAGGAGAATTACCGGAGGATTTTCGGCCATTATGTGGATATAAAATCTTTAAACGATAATAAAGTTAAGAAGGTAATTGTTAAGGATTTTGAATATATCAGAGAGACAGTAATAAAGAACGCGCTTAAAGGAATAAAAGAAAAATACCGCCTTTCGGATGAAAAAATAAGCAAGCTTTCTTCGATATTCTTTAATATAGGGCTTAATTATGACGGGAGCAGTCTGGGATTGGGATTTGTTCTGGGTATAACACTGCATGATAATACTAAGGATGTAGAGAGATTGATAAATGAATTGGGCAGAGAGAGCGTAAAAGCATGGATAGAGGAAGAAAGAGCGAGGTCGGAAGAAGCAGAAAAATATTTTGAGGAAAAGTATAAAAACGCAGATAATATTGCCGTAAAATATACGGCATTTTATCTGGCAATTTTATATGGAGAAGAACTTAAAAATTTTGAGGAACTCAGCTTCGATAAAATTATGAGGCTGTTAAATACAGAAAGAGAAGAGGAAAAACCGGCGGGAGAAGGCAAAAAACAGGGGGCGGAAAATGCGGAAGATATTCCTAAAAAAGCAAAGGAGAGGATGGAAGGCACTTTAAAGAACTTTGAGAAGGAGAAATTCTATAAGTTTAAAGGTATGCCGGTAAATAAAGATATGTCTTTAAGGAATATCCTCTATTTTGCCGGCAGGAACAAGAACCTTCTTTCTCCGGAGGAGTTCGATAATTTCGTTAGAGAACAATTAATCCCGGCAGTATTGAAAAATACTAAACCCGCTTCGTTGGTTTCTATTAAAGCTATGGCTGAGTTTTTAGCGGGGAATACAGGCGTCTCTTTAAAAGAGATAAATTCCTGGCTCTCAGGAAAGATAGAGAATAAAGAAGAAAAAATAAGAGGGGTGAGAGATAGATTACTTAAGTTAAGGATTGAGTATTTGAATAAGGAAAGGGCGCATTTATTGACGCAGGGAGAAAGGGTTAAGAATAGCAATGAAAAAGATAAAGAAGATAAAGATAGAAAGATAAAAGAGATAGAACAGAAGTTGAAAAGGCTGGATAGAGAGTTAAAGGCACTTAGAGATAAAATCGCGGAAATTAAAAAGAAGAAGATTGAAGAGTTGAGAGAAAACTTGAAGGGAGAAAAAGATAAAGATAGAAAAGAGAGGATGGAGAATGAAATAGAAATGTTGGAAGAGGAGATTAAATTTTTAAATAAAATACCTTCTTCCGGGGAAAAGCTGAAGCAGGTTAAAGAAAAGGCAAAGAAAGAGTTTAATAAAGGATGGCAGGATTATGAAAAGGCTTTAAAAGAGGGGTTGAAGATAATAAGTAATCCCCAAACATCTTCTTATGTAAGGAATGAGGCAGAAAAGGCGCTTATAGGCATTTTGAAAGGATTGGCAAAGTATACCGTATTATTGGGAAATGGGGAGAAAGAAAGAATAGGAAATGAGATAGATAGAATAATGAATTGTTCGCAAAAAGCGGAAGAGGAACGCCGGGAGTTCAGAAATAATTATTTTGGGAAGAGGGATGAAATTATAAATGATTTGCTTACAGGAGAACAAAAGAGTTTACCCGCGGATAAAAAATCCGCGGCTTTTGCCCGGTTAGAAAAACTGTTTGGTAAAAACAAGAATTATTTAGAAAAAGAAGAGCGGGATAAGGAAAGAGAATTAATATCTTTAATAGAATCATTTGTCAACGGAGGTATTCTTGAGTGGTCTGAGAAAAATATTAATTCGCCGCCGGGCCTTAAGAATTTCGCTAAAGAATATCTGCGAAGCCCCTCTTCCGAAGCCGGAAAAGACCTGGCTCTGATAAGCTTCTTAAAAGCCTATCTTCCTGCCTGCGATAAACATAAAATTTCCCTATCTCTGATAAACTTTCTCTTCGGTATTTTGAAGATTCATACTTCCAAAGAAGCAAAATCTTTTGAAAATGACGGCAAGTATAAAGAATTTCTTAGGAATTATCTTGTTGCTTTAGAAATCCTTGCCGGAGATATTTCTGATGTAGAGTTAAAGAACGAAGAACTTAAAAAAATATTAGATCAGGCAAGGCAGACCGCGGGGCAAGCGCGGGTAAAGAATATCCTGAGAGAGAAAAGCATTAACTACAGCCTTTACCAGATTTTAAAGGCGATAAAAGAAGTTCAGCGTGATATTGAAACTGCTAAAGGAAAAGAGCGTCAAAAATTGATAGAAGTTGAACAGCAGCTGCAAAAAACAGCCAGCTATTATCTCTCTCTCTATAAGGTTTTTCTGCTTAAGGCCAAGGATTCTCGCCTTGCTTTCCTTAAAGCTCATCCTAAAGATACGAATTGGGCAGTAGCTTCTAATTTTATGGTTACAGGGATACTCCTGGTATCTAACTTAGTATCCAGAGTCTGGCCGGATAAGGCGGATAAACAGGGGATAAAGAAAGCTGTAGAGGATATAAGAAAGTCTTTTAAGGAGATAGTAAATATACAGGAGAAGGGAAAGACAAAGGAGGAAAGCAGGGGGAGCGAGGCTTATTATAAAGACGGTAAGGTTTATTTTAAAGCGGCAGTTAATAATAAAGAAGGCAAGACTTATTATAGATACCTTACGGCTGAAGAATATTTTGAAGAACTCAGGCAGAATATTATCTATGATGAAGATGGCTGCGCGATAGCAATAAACTATCCTCAAATAGATGTCCTTCACGAAAATCCCATTGACTATCACGATTATTCTTATAACGGCAGAGTGTTTAAGAGATTAAATTTAAAAGAAGCTAAGGATGGAGATGTAGATTTAGATATTATTTACGACTGGTGGTTGAATTCCCGTTCTTTTGAAGATGAATTCAAATTCAAACGTCCTGATGAGCAGAGGGTAACTTTTAATTTAGGAACCAAAGGCACAAATACCCAGGTAACCTATTATGATGATAACGGGAGTGAGAGAGTTTTATTTACTACTACTTACACAGGGAACGGAAATGCGGTAACTTTAGGTGTAGAGGTAGATAATAAAGGGAGACTCAATGTATTAATGGGAACGAGAAAAGTTTACGCTTTGGGTGAGGACAAAGGGACAAAAGGAAGCTATGCTTTATTTGCCGGAAATAAAATGATTAGCGCTTCCTGGGATCAGAGGACAAAGCAGTGGGAAATCGGCTTGCGCGGCGACTATGATTTTAAAGAGCGTGATATAAGGATTAGCACTGAGGTTTTAAGGCATTCTTCCATAGGAGAACTTGCGGCTGGTTTTATTGTAACTTATGAAGACAGCGGAGAAGATAAAAGTTTGTTTGTGGGCAGTATTATTAGAGGAAGAGGCCCCTTTGGCGTTTCTAACTTTGATGCCAGATTAGGCGTGGATACTGAAAGCGGCAGGCCGGTATTTGAAATAATGGCGCAAAGGACGGCGGGTCCGTTTAATCCCTATTTAAGCGGAGGGGTTAAAGAGGATACTGAAGAGGCAGCTTTAGGAGTCAGGTTTAACCGGGCAGACGGCGGATATGTTGATTTAAGCACAATGTTCTCCGGAGATGATAATCCGGGAGGTAGATTAGGAATTGGGAATAGATTCGCTAATTCATACGTTAATTACAGCAAGAACCTTGGCGGCGGAATTACCTTCCATCCATTTGAGTTTTTTAGCGCGGATGAAAATGGGAAGCCTGCTAAAATTAGAGAAAATGATAGTTTTAAACCTCGGGGAGATATTGTTTTTGCTTCATCAGACATGGGCAGGTTAAGAAAAACTCTCAGGGCGGCTTTGAATAAAGCGTTCTCAGGAGAAGTCCAGCCTTCCTGGTGGGATTCGGTTAAAGGCCTTTTTACTGATGATATAAAGCCGGAATTACGCAAAGAGTTAGAAGAATTGGGCGTGGAGAAAGAAGAAGCTCAGAAGGATTTTATCGTAGCCGGAGAACTATTCGATAAGAAGAATGACTCGAAAGTATTTAAAAACTCAGGAGAATTTTTTGAATATCTAATTAAAGCAAAGAGTCTTAAAACAAATTCCGCAGGTTTTGACTTAAGTATTAAAACTTTTCTTTACCCCGGTAACAATTCTCAACAGTTAGACATAACTAAACCGGTTGATTTCTGGGCGCTGGTGTATTTCGCCTCTTTGATTAAACAGGATGGAAAACAGAAAGCAAAAACTGTTCTCTCCCGCTATATAAGAATCAGGGAGGAAATAAGCGGGCTTTTAGGAAGAGAGTTTAACTATGGCGATAGAAAAGATGTAAAAGTTTTAAGATTCTTCGCTTCTTTAAATTTAAAAATTGAAAAGATAGAAGATTTCTTAAGAAAGGTTGACGCTGATTACCTGCCGCTTATAGAGAAGCTTATTAAAGCAACTAACCAGGGTAAGGATTTAGATATTGCTACCGAGAAAGGATTAGATGAAATATTTTACTGGCTTGGGGCAACTGAGGGAAATGATTATGGGAAAGAAGATGACCTGCAAATTTTAAGAAATGCCCTCGTGCTTCTTAAGAAAGGATATAAAAAGACGGATGTAATTAGAGAGGCGGAGAGAATTCATCTTATGATGTTAGGCAAAGGGATAAGAAAATATTCCGGATACACACTTTCTAAGATTTTGGATATAAACAAAATAACCGGCGATTTTAACCTGTCCGTAGATTTAAATTCTCTATTCAGATATAAGGTTAACGCTTCTTTATTGAAAGATAGCCTTAATAAGACGTGTTCATATAAAGATAAACCCTATTATAAATATCTTATCTATTACCCGTATGTCTATGCGCAGAACAGCATAGATTTTACTGATTTAGTTCCTTATATTGTCCAGGTTGAAAAAATTGCCCGCTGGGCGGAAGTGGATTTAGATTTTATAACTTCAAAGGGGAGAAGAGACTTCGAGACACTTATTGGCTGGGCGAAGGTAATCAGAAGTCTTGAAAGTATGGGTTATGAGCCGAAAGAGACAGGGGAAAGATTAAGAAAGGTATTCTTAAGCCGGGTTAATTTCTATTCTTCTCTAAGCGATAATGAATCTTTGTTGAAATATATCTTAGGGGAAAATTCTTATATTGAGATTGAGGGAGAGAAAAGAAGTATTCTGAATAGGGAGTTAGAAAAAGTCAGAGAGTTTTATAGAGAGTTTCTGAAAAAAGCTGCGGTCCGTAATCCCGGCCGATATGTTAAGAAGATAGGCGCCTATAAGTTTGTAACTTCAATTTTAGTAAAGGAGCCGGCAAATGACGGTGAAAAGACTATTCAGATACCTCAAGCATATTTGTCGGGAAGAAATGCTTTAAAATTAAGTAAGGCTTTGGTCCATGAAATCGGCGCTCTTTGGGGATTTAAGATTGGAACGAATG
Source organism: uncultured Planctomycetia bacterium (assembly GCA_964609315.1). GTDB lineage: Bacteria > Omnitrophota > Gorgyraeia > Duberdicusellales > Duberdicusellaceae > CAZSRG01. The sequence goes on along the minus strand of CAZSRG010000016.1, from coordinate 7,656 downwards.
ATAAGCTTGAGAAGGTGTTTGAGAGATGGAGAGAAATAGGCAAAATTGAGATTGATAAAAAATTAAAGGCTTCTGTAAAGGAAAGAATAGGGAAGGAAAGTATAGACAGGCATCAGGAAGGGGAAACTGATCCGCCGCAAGACCCTCAGCCTTTTCCTGAAGGAAGCATAGGATACCAGTTGCTGCATGAAAGCATTTTCTTAGAGTTATTCGATGTCTCCAGCTATGACGAGTGGATTTCTGTTTATGGAGAGAACCAGGATGCGATAGATTTTGTGGGGACACAGGCTTATCTTGTAGATATTGATTACAGAGAAAATGTCAATGCTTACATTAGAGATCTTCATGTAGTAGAAAATTTATCTTATGCTTTGAACAATAGCTCATATGAAGTCCAGAATTTATTCTATGAGGTTTATAGAGTTGATGCCCAGGAGTTGACGTGGAGGATAACTGAGTATATGGAAGTTCTCTTTACAATAATAGGTGCCCCGAACTGGACAGGGGTAACTTCATTTATCGCAGGCTTCGAAAGCATAGAAACGTTTTCAGCGGCATGGCAGAATAGTTCCTATAGTGTCCAGATTAACCAGGTTATATTGAGTCTTTTTGGCGTTGATTTATCTAACGGCGTAGATAGCAATGAGATCGCTATATTTTCCTCAGAGAAATACGGACTCTTTTATGATGAGAGAGGTAGGGCCAGGGCCCCTGAAAAAACTATCGCGTATTATAGTAAAGTTATCGAATTCATCGAGAGGGTTGAATCCAGTCATTATCAAAACGAGGTAAATGAAAACATCCTTGCGCCTTTATATTCCATTACCTTGCCGGATTTAAGCCGTGAAGAGCTAATCATTTTTGGTACAACCACAACCGGTTTATTATATGATGAGTCCGGTAGAGAAAGAGATATTAATCTGACATTTAATATATACGAAGCATATATAGAACTTACGCATCTTAGCCCTCAGCAGAAGAGCTTTCTCAATGAAATCTTTAGTATTAATATTGATAGTCTTACTAAAGATAGTTTTAAATGTATAGTCGACAACATCCTGTTTGCCAAAGACGTTGATGACATTGATCAGGATGGAA
>CAZSRG010000016.1:0-6458 GCA_964609315.1 uncultured Planctomycetia bacterium | reverse complement strand
ATGAAAGCGCCAAGACCTTTGACCTGACCCTGTTAGGTTCGGAATTAGACGCGGTCAATGAAATAAGCGGCTGGTCCGGTGAAAGGAAGGCCCTGTTCGATGCCGTCTATGCCGATAAAGGAATAACCCTTTCTGACGGAGTAAATTCCGCCGAGGAATTCCAGGCCATAGTCGACAACATCCTGTTTGCCAAAGACGTTGATGACATTGATCAGGATGGAAGGGAGCAGTTCTGGTTCTACGATGAAAGCGCCAAGACCTTTGACCTGACCCTGTTAGGTTCGGAATTAGACGCGGTGCTTTACCTGCAAAAGAATTTGGATACAGCAGAAAAAAGCTTAATTAAGGAAATTTTTGGTACAGATATAGATAGTATAGATAATCCGGAACTATTCGCTCAACTGGTAAATGATATCCTTTTTAGCAAAAATTCTCAGACCGGGGAGTTCTGGATTTATGATGAGAAAACAAAAACTTTTTCTGAAGACAAACTGAAGAATTTTGAAGGGTTCATAGGCAAAATCGTTTATCTTAAGGAAACTATAATAAAGAATAACCTTGCAGATGTATTTAATTCAATATACGGCACACACATTGATTTTTCGCATATAACCAAGGATGACCTGGTACTGTTTTCTACTATCTTGTTTGATGGCAACGGCTGGCTTAAATCAGAGAAAGATATAGGCGAATTTGTGGAATACTTACCTTATGCCGCTGTTATTATGGGCGCGATAAAACGAGGCCGGATCCCGTCAGAAAAATTTATTGGCTGGACAAAAGGTAAGCCTTTTGAGTTGTCTCATCTCCCGGCATTTCTTACGCTAAATCCTGACTTGAACAGGGATTATAAAGATTATGAAAAATTAGCCGATGCTTTATTCAGCCTTGCTTCTTATATGGATTATTTCCTTAAGGAAATGAAGAAAGATAACCTTAATCTTAACGCTTTCAATACAGTTTACGGCCTGCATTCTTTACACAGCGATTTTAAACTGCATTCCGGCGATTATGAATTAGCGGCAGTCTTATTTATGATTATCAGCGATGTTCCCGGTGACTTTAAAGGGGAATTCTCAGTTCGTAAAGCTTATGAATACGCGCGGACAATTCCTTATGTCGCTTCATTAATAAAAGAAATTCAGGCCAGGCCTGATTATATTAATGCTCTCAACTTCTTTTATAGATTAGGGATTCCTTATGACAGCGATTTCAGTCTTAATCCCGCTAATTATGACAGGTTTGATCTTGCGAAAGTAGGCCATTTCTTATTTGAAAAAATAGGAAGGCTTATCAGGCAGAGGCATGATAAATCGGGCGCCGGTTTTCCCGATACCCGCTCTTATTTGGAAATAGTATACAAGATGTATAAAAACTGGGAAGAAATTCAGAATAGACTCAGCCGGCTTGGCAGAGAAAAAATTAACTTTTTACCCGAGCGGGTGGGATTTTCTTACCGTATTTTGTCAGGCGTAGTTACTGTGTTTATGTATGATGGATACAGTATGAATACCAGAGTTCAACCGGAAGGCATAGCTCAATTGGCAGTGAGTTTCATTGCCCGGGGCAGGAGCCTGAGAGAGGTAAGAGATAAATTTATCCGGGACAGCGAATTAATTGAGCAGGCCGTTCAGGTTGGTTCAATTACGGTAAGAGACGCTCCCCTTGATTATAAAGACAGCGAGGCAGCACATACAAGATATACTTTCTTACCTAACGGCAGGCTTTACTCTACTGCTTTACAAACCTACGATGCACGGAATGGAAAGTTGTTAAGAGAAAAAATTAATGCTCCCGAAGGATATAGCCTGATAAACAGATATACTTATAGCGACAGCGGCCAGGTTTACTATGGCGCGACCGGCGAGCCTTTCTTTGTTCCCGCGGCAGTTGATATTGATGTAGTAACCGGCAATATAACAGCGCGCTATGCCCATATCGAAAATAAAGCTAATATACCCGCGGAGCTATTGACACAGCATCTTACCTATTATACTCCTCAAGGCATAGTCTCTCTTAAGTTGAAGCGCGTTCTCAATTTAGGCGCCGGGAATATTTTAGAGGAGATAGACAAAGAAGACGGCGTGCGTACGCGTAATACTTATGCTTCAGCTTTTATGGAATTCTTAGGAGTTGCTTCAAGAGGAGTGAAGGTTGATATGTTCACTGGAGATGAATTAAGTATTACTACTTTTGATAAAGATAAAAGCTTTAAGTTTACTTCACGAGGGCTGAGGCTTGTCTTTCATATAGAAGATAAGATAACAACTCTTAATATCACACAAGAGAAGGATTTTCTGAATAAAGTTTATAGAGAGATAAGGGAGGGAAATCATTTTCATAGAGAAATCCGCTTTTACTTTAATAATCCTCTCTATGCCGGTTTTGGCGCCGCCAGCCGCGCGGAAAGTTTTGATCTGATTACCGGTTTAAAAGTGAGCCGGTCTAAGAGTCTTAAATTTAATAAATACGGAGGGATGAGCCTTTATGAAGAAAATGTAGTTACTCACATAGCTAAAGTCTATGTTAAAGACGGCAAAGGCAGAGTCCGCCTTATTTACAGCGGAAAAGATGTCCGGGCGCAGTCAGGGGCAAACCGTATTTATGCTGATAGCGTTGCTGAAGCTTTTTATAAAGATAGATACTATCGGGCAAGAAACATTGCTTCTTATACAGCAAGACGCGCCTGGGATAATTCTTTGCAGGCGGCGGGAGGCATAATAGATGAAAGTGCTGCCAAAAGACTAACAGAAGAGGGAAGATTAATCAGTAAAGTGTATAATCCCAACACAAATATAGAAACAGAGGTCAGCCTGATTATGTTCAGGGATTTAGTGGATAGGATTAAGCTTGCTACCGAGCAGGGCATTGAAGACAGCAAAATGGATTATAACAGCCTGGATGTTGAGATAAGGCGGATAACAGTGAACGCGGCGGGCTTTACCATAGTAAATTCTTACACTCTGGACAGCAAAGGCCGGCCGGTTGATGAACAGGGTGAGCGTATATATAAATATATTATTGCCCGGCGTATAAGTTTAGGCACTGGTTTGGAAAGTATAGTTAAGGTGCAGGGCTGGAACGGCCTGGACAAAGAAATTAAGGCGAATACTCAGGCAGGATTTGAGAGAAATGTGATTGAGTACAATGAATTAGAGGTAATAAGAGGCAGTAAGACTTATGACCGGAATAATAATATTGTTTTAATTACTATTGCAGAGTTAGATTCTAAAGGCAGGATAACTGAACCTTACCGTTCGCAGAAAAGAGCTAAAGCCCAGACTTATAATCCCAATACCGGTTTAAGGGCGGTTATTATTACCGAAAGCGCTACCGGGTTGGTGCAGGAATCCCGTATTCAGACAGAAAAGGGAATTGAAATTACTAAAAATACTTACAACGCGATGCGGGTTCTGGTTAGGGCGGTAACAAGAGATAGATACGGCAGAATTATTTTAGCCGCGGATTCCCGGCCTTATCTTGCTCCTGACGGCAGAGTAAAAGAGTATTTAAGAGAAAAGGCAAAGACCGCGGCTGATGTTACTAATCCCAACACGGGCCTGAAGATTACAATTATAACTGAAACTGCCACTGGCCTGGTGCTTGAGTTTACAGTTAGAGCACAGGCAGGCAAAGAGACTACTTATAACACCTATAACTCCCTAAGAGTATTTGTTGAATCCGTAACTAAGGACCAGAATAGCCGTATTGTGTTGACTGCTGATGCAGGGTCTTATTTAAACAGCAAGGGGCAGGTTATTGAATCTTTACGCCGGCAAAAGTATCCTCTGTCAAAAGCTGATGCTGTCAATCCTAACACCGGCTTAGAAAAGACAATTACCGTCTATACTGCTACCGGTCTGGTTAAATCTTCTGAAGTTTCCACAGAAACAGGCAGAGAAACAACTGTCAATACTTACAATTCTTTAAGAGTTTTAATCCGGGCAGTAACTCGTGACCAATTTGGCAATATAGTTTTAATTACTACAGCGGAATTAGATATAGAAGGGAGAGTAACTAAAGCCTATAGAGACAAAGCGCAGTCTAAAGCCGAACAGTTTAATCCCAATACCGGCTTTAGGGTTGCGGTTGTTACCGAGACTGCTACCGGCCTTGTGCTTGAGTCTAACGTTAGAACACGAGCAGGGGAAGAAATTACTTATAATACTTACAATTCTCTGCGTGTATTCATAAAATCCGTAACTAAAGATCAGAATGGCCGTATTGTGTTGACTGCTGATGCGAGGCCTTATCTTAATGCTAAAGGCCAGGTTGTTGAATGGTTAAGGAGTCAGGCGCGTTCGGCCGCGGTTGAATATAATCCTAATACTTACCTTAAACGGGTAATTATTACTGAAGCTGCTACAGGCTTAGTATTGGCAATAGAGTTAAATACTTCGGCCGGAAAAGAAACAACAATTGTTAAATATAACTCTTTAAGAGTAGAAGTAAGTAATGAAACTAAAAACGCCAGAGGCATAACGGTTCAGGAAAGTATAACTTATCTTGACGCGCAAGGCTGGCCGGTTGATGAACAGGGCAGGCGCGTTTACGGAAGATATGTTAAAAGAGTGACTAATTCTGTTAATGGGGTGGTAGAGATTATCAGCCAGGAAATGGCAACCGGCCTGAGCTGGCATAGTGATAAAACCAATGAAGCTGGCACATATTCTATTAAGAATCGTTATGACAGCTTAAGAAGGAAGCTTGGTTCAACAACAAGAGATGCTCAGACAATGACTTTACTTTACACTTCCGGCAGGGCACTTTACAGTGAAAACGGCAGGAGCGCTGAGGATGTTACCGACCATATTAATAAGAAAACAGACCGCAATATTTACGATAATGTGGGTAACCTTATAGGTATTATTAATGAAAATACTATTACCAGTACAAACTACGATGACCGGCGGCAGGAGGCAGACAGCCATACTTATGTAAACTTAGGCACAAGAGAAAATAGCATTAGAGGAAGAGAGTTTATTACCTCGCACACCTTAAATTACGGATTTAATAGAGCGGGCGAGTTCAGGCTTCTAAAACAATCTCAACATCTTTATGCTAAATATCAGGCCGTGCCGTTTAGCTGGCAGGATGAAGTTGATAATGCCGGAAGAGTTTCTGTTCATTACGACGGCTACTTAAGCCGCAGTGGCCGGTTTATCCGGGAAAAACTTTCCGAAAATATCTTTGAAGGCATCCTGGGAATGGCTGGCAGAGCCGTAAAAGGCAGTACTTATATATATGATGAAGCCGCTAAAGAGTACAAAGGAGAATTATTTATGAGTTCCGAGCTTCTGCTTTTTGCTGAAGGAGAATATATAGATGCAGAAGGGAAGACTTATATCGAGATTAACAACTTTAAACAGCATACCCGCTGGTTTTTATTAAAAGACAACCGCGGCCGTATCGAAAAACGCTGGGACGGTTCATTATATGCCGACGGCACATTTGAAATAAAAGAGGTAACTTCACAAATCTATCAAGGCATTCCCGGAAAAGTTGGGTTATCAACTAAAATGGCAATGTATTTATCTGACTGCGCTCAAGCCGCCTACGGCCTGCCGATGAGCGAGTCTCAGTTGTTCAATAATAAAGGCGCTGTTGCTGATATCTATAACTCTGATATATCCCTGCTCTGGGATGAGCAAGGCAGAATCAGGTATCAGGTAAAAGACACCTTTAGATACAAAGGCACGCAGGCTATTGGTCACAAGCAGGAATATAGAAACGGCGCCGGCCTGCTTGAGGAGCGCCATTTTGGCCATCTCAACGCCGAGGGTGACTTTATTGACGAGATGACTGTATATAGTTTTTACCTGACTGACAGGCAGAAAATTAGGCTTGAAGGCAGGGAATCGATTGGAAAATACCGCGTAGCTGATATTACCGTAACTACGGTATATACGAATGATATGGACGCTTTTCTTAAGCACACCGGTCCTTATATTGAATATGACCTTGCTTTTAAAAAGCAAAAAAGCCTTAGAGAAGTATTAGCTGAATCAGCAAAACTTACCGTTAATGGTAAGGAAACCATTTACTCCCTCTCCAATAACAATACCGGCATTGAGCAAAATGGCAATGTCCATTACAGCTCAAAATTCGGCGAAGGGTATCTTGCTGATGGCAGGCCTATAAATTATACCAATTTAAGACAGGCGGTAACAACCGGTATTGGCCATACAGAAAACATTAAGTTCAAATATATCCGCTACACCCGGCAGGAGGTAAAAGACAACGAGAAAGGAAGACTTATAGTTATAAAAGACGGCTTCCCGGCAATAGACAAGACTACCGGCTTTGGCAAAGGCGCTCCTTTATGGATAACTCTTCTTAATTATCCTGAGTATGGCGACCGCCGTTTTGCCCTGGGGAGTTACTGCTATAAGTATGATTTTGAAAAAGGAGAATGGTTGGTAAACTACGCCCAGCCTACCTGGTGGGCAAGAAATATT
>CAZSRG010000015.1:0-22971 GCA_964609315.1 uncultured Planctomycetia bacterium | reverse complement strand
AAATGAGGCCACAACTTATGGAGACCGAAGGGCGACATAAGCTGTTCGGCCGAATTTATCCCGCCGAAGGCTGGAAAATTGTAGTAATAGAATTTTCCAACATCTTCTCTGAGGCGGGATTTCCTTAATATTTACAAATTAGCAAATGAGGCCACAACTTATGGAGACCGAAGGGCGACATAAGCTGTTCGGCCGAATTTATCCCGCCGAAGGCTGGAAAATTGTAGTAATAGAATTTTCCAACATCTTCTCTGAGGCGGGATTTCCTTTTATTGTGTCAAATAAACTTTATTTTTCTCATAGCTAAAGCGGTCATTTTTAATAACTGCCAGCCGTCCCTGAAACGGCGGATCTGAGTCTTGCCGTATCCCCGGGCATAGTAGCGCACCGGGATTTCGGTTATTTTTAAGTTCAGCCGGCTGGCGCCGAAAAGAAGGTCGAAATCGCCGAAAGGGTCGAAATCGCCGAAATAGGCCCTGCTTTTGGCAATCTTTAAATAATTATCCCGGCTTAAAACTTTTGTCCCGCAAAGAGTGTCCGTAAGATGCTGGTTAAGCAGAAAAGAAAAAACCCGGCTGAAAAAACGGTTGGCTAAAAGGTTAAGCCTTCGCATAGCATGCCTCTGCATAGGGTATATCAACCGGCTGCCGTTAATAAATTCTCCTTTGCCGAGAACCGCGGCATTGAAGAACTTAGGTAAATCTTCCGGCGCAACAGTCAAATCAGCGTCAAGAATCATCAGGATATCCCCTTTTGCCTGAGAGAACCCTTTACGGACAGCATCACCCTTGCCGATATCATCCTGCCTCAAAACTTTAATATCTTTTTCAGGAAAAGATTTCTGGACGCGGTAACATTCTGAAAGAGTAGTATCTTTTGAATGCCCTTCTACAAAAATAAGCTCTGTATGCCTGCCCATTGCGGGGATGCGTCTTACCGCAGGTTCAATGTTCCCTGCTTCATTGCGGCAGGGGATAATTACTGAACAGGAAAGATCTTCCCGCAAATGCCCGTTATCAACCGGCCTTAAAATGGAAATCCTGTATAAAGAAAAGAAACCGAACCAAGGCAGGCCGGATAATACCCGGTTAAAAAAAGACGAGATTAAGGGTATATACATAGGTAAGAGGATTTTTCTCTCCTCCTTTATCTCCTGATACCCGGAGAGATCAAAAATAAGGGTTAAATCCCTATCAGATAGAAACTGGCAGGGGGTATGCTTAATTAGTTTAAGAATTTCGGCTGTCTTGAACAAGAATTTCCATAAAGGAGAAAACCGGGCAAGTATTACCCGGGAATCCGGCTTACAGGAACTCTTCACCTGTAAGAGAATATCCTGGGCATCAACTTGTTCATTAATAAGCCCGTTTATTATCACATAATCAAACTTTTTATCAAAAGGTATTTTCTTTCTCTCCCAGAGAAAAAAAGATTCTCCGGTAAATTTATCTTTCAAAGGAGCAATATCTTTCCCATAAACCAGGCCGGATTTTTCGGTTAATCCCGAATCCTGAAGAAAGCTGAAGTCGCCGGCTTCAATCTCTAATGCCGAAGAGCCGGGAAGGATTATTGATTCTACGTATCTTTTAAGCTGGCGCTGAACATATTTCTTGAACATATCACCTCTTTATTATTTTGAAAATCTTAAAATCAGGGTTGGTATAAACATTCCTAACCTTGCTCTTGTTCTTCAACACAAAAGGATAAAGGACGGATATGTCCTGAAAGAAAACCCGGCTGACAACAATATAATCCGTATCAATGCTTTTCAAGTATTCCCAAAAAACTGCCGGGTTGCGGGTTAAAGGGTAAACAGCGCATCTCCTTTCGGTAAAAAGGGCTAATACCCTGGGTTTGATAAAAATAAAAGTATCCTTCCTGTTGGTATTCTTCTTAATATAATTAAAAAGGCCCCTGCTTTCTTCTTTCATAACGCTTTTAGAAAGAGGCGAGTACTTAGCCTTTGTATACCATCCGATACAGGATAAGATCATAACCAACGAGAGAAGACAGGCGATGCCTTTTTCAATTAAAGGCTTTTTAAGAAAAGACAAAGTCCTTGCCCCCTCAAAAGCGTAAAAGATGTATAGGGGGAAAAGAGGGAAAAGAAACCTCGGGCCATCAAAGTACGGCCAGACAACTACCGGGATAAGGTAGAAGACAAAGAATAATTCAAAGATGGAAACTCTCCTTACCGCCCTGCGGAGAAATCCGGCAAAAGCGAATATACCGGTAAAAACAGAAACGGCTATGCTTATATTTTTACTGTATCCGTTATACCACATCCCTGAAACAATCAGTTTGTATACTGAAAGGTTTTTAGCAATTATCTTGGGATTAAAAACAAACAGCTCTAAATTACTGCCGGCGCTGTGAAAAAACATGGTTTGGATAACCCAAAAGGCGCTGAACACAGATAAAGCCGCAATCAGAGAACTGCTGATTTTTCTCCTGTTCATAAGGTCATACAGCAGAAAACAGGGAAGAAGGACTATCCCAATAGCCCTGGTGCCGTAAGCTAAGTAAATAGCTATTCCTGCCAACAGCCCTTTCAGCCATAAAGAACTTCTTTGAGAAGAGTCATATGCCTTCTTTATAAACAAGAGACTCAAAAAGGTAAAAAAGAAAAAAGGGATATCCGATAAGACGTTGTCTTTAAACCCCCAAAAGTAAGGATGGAACCCGGTAAGAAGAAGCAGGACAACAAGCCTCGGCCAGGATATCTCGTCCCGGAAAACTTTAAATATAAGGTAAAGGGATAAAAGAAATATAAAAATTATTTCAACTTTCATTGCCGTCAAATTCAGCTTAAATAAGGCGTAAGCCGGAACCAAAAGCAGAGGAAATACCGGAGGCTCGGTCCGGGGAGCGATGGGGTTTAAAGGGTTATAAATGTAGCCGGTATCTTTATAGTTCTTACCCTCAACTATATTCTTTGCGTGGTGAATGTATATAGAAAAATCTCCGCCCCAGTTATGGCCAGGCCGTAAAGTGCAGAGATAAAAAGCCCCCACTGTCAGGATAATAAAAAGAACCGTTGTTTTCTTACGGTTTATAAAAAAGGCTTTTGTTTTTTCAACTAAAAGAGGAATGCCCATTTGTCAGTATATTTCCTTTAAATCAAAGACCGGCCCGTCCTTACAGACTTTTTTATATCCGTCCTTCGTCTTGATAACACAGGCCGAACAGATCCCTGTCCCGCATCCCATAAACTGCTCAAAAGACGCCTGACAGGTTATTCCCGGCTTGTCTCTTATTATACCGGCTAAAGATTTAAACATAGCTTTCGGGCCGCAGGCATAAATGTCAGTCCGCGGTTCATAGCTTGTAGTCCGCAGATAACTTTTTAACAAATCAGTAACTCTGCCCTTAATCCCCAATGAACCGTCCTCGGTAGAGATAAACACTTTACATCCCAATTTCTTAAATTCTCCCGAGCAGACAATTTCTGATTTATCCCCTGCTCCTAAGAAAACGCTGGTATTTTTTCCTTTAAGGCGTTCGGCTAAAAAAAGAAGCGGAGCTGTTCCTATCCCTCCGCCCACTATGACGTTATGCCTTGCCTTCTTCAATGAAACGCCAAAACCATTTCCCAAAGGGCCGATTAAATCTAAAACCCTGCCCTGTTTATACCCTGAAAGCAGAGATGTCCCCCTTCCCCTCACTTTAAACAGTATATAAACCGTTCTTCCTTTTATCCGGTGGATGCTGAACGGCCTGCGGAGAAAAACATGAGGAGAATCTATTTTAAGGTGAATGAACTGTCCCGGACGGGCTTTTCCGGATAAATAGAGAGATTTAACCCCCAACAAAAATATTTTAGGCTTGATTTTCTTCAAAAAATCTATTTTTACTTCTAATTCTTTCATTTTATACAATACCTCAAATTACAAATATTCTATCTCTATTTATAAAATCTTCAATAAATAGTTTCCCGGTAAAAGAGATTAAAAACATGTTTTCAATTTTTGCAATCTATCCTAAATCGCTGTAATCAGGAGCTGTTGTTTTTTCAACAGCCTCTTCTCTTAAAAACTGCGATTTCAGCAATACTTCTTCATATTCCTTTAAAGGAGAAGAATCATAGATAATCCCCCCGCCTAACCCGCACTCAACCCTGTTTTTATCAACAATAACTGTCCTGATAGCCACATTAAAACAGGATTCCCCTGAAGGGGAAACAAACCCTACACTCCCGGTATAAACATCCCGGGGTTCTTTTTCCAGGCGGTTTATAATCTGCATTGTCCTTATCTTGGGAGCTCCGGTAACAGATCCCGACGGGAACAGGGCTTTGAACAGATCTCCCAACTTTTCGTTCTTTTTGAGCTTCGCTTTTACCGTAGAAGTCATCTGAAACAGAGAAGGATATTCCTCTACATTAAAACAACGAGGCACTTTTACACTCCCTTTGCAGGCAATCTTTCCTAAATCATTCCTAAGTAAATCAACTATCATGATATTCTCTGCCCTGTTCTTTAAATCCCGGGGAAGAAACTCTTTGTTTTCCCTGTCCTGATGGAAAGTCCTGCCTCTCGGATAAGTTCCTTTCATAGGCTTTGTAACAATCCTTCTTTTATTTACCCTGAAGAAAAGTTCCGGGGAAAGAGAAAGAATCATCCTTTTCCCGTCATTGACTACTCCTGAAAAAGACGTCGGTTGTTTTCTCCTCATCTGTAAATAAAAACTTTTTATATCCCCTGAGAATATCCCTTTATACTTTAAAGTGTAATTTACCTGATAAGTATCTCCTCTAAGCAAATGCGTTTTTATCTTTCCTATCGCTTCCCTGTATTCGCCAAGACGCGTATTCAGCCTGCCGCCTTTAATCCTGTAAGAAGACAGTTGAGCCGGCTTTCCCAAAACAGGCAAGGTATCATCTTTGTGACTGATAATCTTGGGCGGAGGGAAAATTCCTATCCAGGATAGAGGGAAAGAGATCCTTTTCTTACTCAAAAGCTTCTTAAGCTTTGGTTCAAAGAGATAACCGAACTCATAAGTAAAATATCCCGCCAGCCACAGTCCCGCGGAAAGAGAATCTTCTGCTTCTTTGAAGAAATTGTTTAAGCTCCCTCCCAAATTAAAGGTAAGTATTCTTTTAGGAGAAGAAAACAGCAGGGATTTATGGTTATTCCTGTCCAAATAGGAAGTTTCCAGGAAAACTCCCGGTGAGGTATATATTTTAGAAAGAAGTTTCAGGATTCTCTTCTCAGAAAGGAGGGCATAACTACTTTTCATGTCGTAGAACAAGTTTTTGGCAGAATCTTAAAGTTTGTTTATCCTTCTCTGAAAGGGCACGGTTAACAAGGTCAATTCCTGCCGGGTCTGCTTAAAAAATAGATTTCTATTCTGCTGTATTTGCCGTTAAAATAATGGGGATTATAATACTTTTTTAAAAGAGAAACCTTTCCTGAAGCATAGAGCATATTTTTAATAACCGCCGAAGGAACGGGTTTACATTCCGGGCAATAGAGAATAACCCATATCCTCTTATTCCCTTTAACATCCAGGCATAATGTTTTTCCCCCTTTACCAGAACATACCGCAACAAAGCTGGTAAGCGGCCTTTTATCTAAGTCCGGGCGTTTGGAATAATAATCAAACGCCGTTTGCCCAAAGCCGGCGTAAAAAAGAACTAAATCACCAAGCTGGGCATTGGTATCTACAAACTCAGCCGCATCCCGCCACTGCTCCTTATTAACTTGGATATAATAATTGTAAATGCTTAATAAAGACAAGGCTGCTATGATTACTATAACCGAAGCCCTCGCTCTGCTGTATTTTATACTGCTTATACCCTTGGCAACTAACAAATAAAATGCCGGCATAGCTTCAATGGTATATCTTGTCCAATATATTGATGATTGGGAGAACTGGGAAACGACGAAAGGAATAAGCAGAGGGAGAAGGAACCACAACGATAATAAATAAACTCCTTCCGCATCTTTAGGCAGGGACAATGACCTTCTTTTAACTGACTGGAAGGCTTCTGCCATGGTTTTTATTCCTTTAGCCCGGTTAAAAGAAAGAACAAGAAGAACCAATAGTAAGATAAAGATTGCCAGCAAAGGAGCTGATCCGGCATACTCTTTAAGCGAACCTATAAGCGAAAAGAAATCCGGCTTGGGTATCCAGAGATAACCTTTCTGCATTTTTACAAACTCTCCGGATAATATCCGAATCCACGGCAGATATACAAAAAGTAAGGAACCCTGCGCTAAAAACCATTTTCTTAGATAACCCCTGGTAAACTTTTTAGAAGCAATACTCTCTGTGAAAATATAAACGTTTTGGGCAAAGAGAATAAAACAACTAAAATAATGCGTGTACATCAGCCCTGCTGTAGACAAAATATACCCTATAAATACCACCGCGCGTTTCTTCCTGACATGGTCTATCAAAAAATACCAGGAACATAGGCTCAAAAGGATTACTAACCCGTAGGGCCTTGCTTCCTGTGAATAACGGATGCCGAACGATGAAATAGCCAAGATGAACGCGCCTAACAGGGCTGTCTTTTCCTCAAACAGCAGGGCTCCCATTTTATATATCATTACTATTGATAAAAAACCGAATATTACCGACAAGAACCGCATAGACGGCTCGGAATGCCCGAACAAGTCAATCCAAAAATGCAGGCAGAGAAAGTATAAAGGAGGGTGATCTGTAACTTGATAGGCCTTTACAGCATGGGCTAAATCATTGCTGGATATTTGGGAAGAAATAACTTCGTCTAACCATAAACTCTCAGACCCTAAATCATATATCCTGAGAAACAATCCTAAGAGCAATAGCCCCAGCAATACAAGCAGGATTGAATGTTTTCTTAATCTCTCTCTAAATACTGTAGATAAATTCATAAAATAAATTAAAAGGGAGTTTCCCCCACCCTGCCTATTTCTGGCACTTCGGGCAAAAACAGGTTCCTCTGCCTCCCAAATCTATCTTTTTAACAGGGCTGCCGCAGATAAAGCAGGGTTGATTCTTCCTGCCATAGACTTTCAGCCTCTTTCCCATTCCTCCGGAAGCTCCGTCAATCAAACGGTAACTATCAACTGAAGAACCCTGATATTTGACGGCTTCCTTTAAGATACCCTGAAGCTCTTTGTGCAAAATTGATATTTCCTTAAGGGTTAAACTTGAGCTGTTCCTTAAAGGGGAAATCTTTGCCCTGAATAAAGATTCTTGAGCATAGATGTTGCCTATCCCGGCAAGTATTTTCTGGTCCATTAAAAGGATTTTTATGCTAATTTTCTTTTTCTTAACTATCTCCTGAAATTCTTTCAGTCCTATCTTTAAAGGGTCAGCCCCCAACTCTTTAATAAATTTCAGGCCGCGGAAATCTTTTTTCAGCCTCAACTCGCCTAAAAGGCGCTGGTCCATATAATTCAGGCATTGTTTATCGGAAAACTTAAAAACAACTCTTGCTTTATCTTCTTCTTCTCCGTATAAAATCCATCCGGCTATGCGGAGATGAAGAAAAAGAAATTTATTTTCTCTAAGCTTTATAATTAAAGCCTTGCCCTGCCTGATAATCTCTTGGGGTTTTTCGCCAATAAGACCTTTTCTAAACTCGCCAGCTGAAGGTTCTTTGATAACTTTAGGACTGGCAATTTTTACTTCGGTAATTTTCTTATTTAAGATTCTTTTTTCAAGCCCTCTTTTTATAGTTTCTACTTCGGGAAGTTCCGGCATGATTCCTCCTCCATATTATTTATTTTGATGTTATCAAAACTCTAAACTCTAAATCCGAAACTCTGAATAGCCCTAAAACTCAAAAGCTTTAAGCTCAAAACATTAATAAAGAGGCTGCTTTTGTTTTAAACTATAT
Source organism: uncultured Planctomycetia bacterium (assembly GCA_964609315.1). Taxonomy (GTDB): domain Bacteria; phylum Omnitrophota; class Gorgyraeia; order Duberdicusellales; family Duberdicusellaceae; genus CAZSRG01. The sequence continues at coordinate 15,140 of CAZSRG010000015.1, read as the reverse complement.
TGTTTTGGGTTTTCTTCATTTTGAGTTTGTTTAGGCTTTAGAATTTAGGATTTAGGGTTTTATCTTTCTTTTATACCAGATATAAAACTTCCCCTTTCTCCCTAAGAATTCGTACGGCCTCTTTTTTCCTTCTGAAGAAACAAAGATATATTTCTCTTGAATTAGAGGCGGATTCTCAGAAAATACCACAGGTTTCTCTCTAAAATACAGAGAAAGAAACAAGAACTTTTTTTTATCCACATAGACCTTATCAAAAGAGATGTTTTCTCTCCTCACAAAGTCGGATATTTGTTTAAACCCTTTCTGATAGCTTATGCGCGGGAGATAGACAAAATTCGCCGCCTCAATAATCAGTATCCAGGAAAACCCTAAAATCCAGAAAACATTTTTCCCTGCTTTTGTCAGAGAGAGAATAAAAGAAAAAACAAAGAACAGGTCCAGGAACAGGGCTAAAGAGAAAACGGGAATCTTACTACGGAAATAAAAACTTGCCCCTGTAAATGAAACCGCAAGAAAGCCTAAAGATATTTTCAAGAGAAGGCCGGAAGATCTTTTATCCTTTACTATATACTCCGCCGAAAGGTTGGCTAAAGGCGGGCTTAGAATTAAAAGGTACATTACCAATTTTGACTTTAAGATACTGAGAAGAATAAACCCTGCCGCCAGCCAGATAAAAGAGAATTTCTCCCATTCAGAGAAACTCCTGTTTTGGGCTTTCCGGACCAAATAGCCTAAAAGAAGAAGGCTCCAGGGAAGAGATGCCGCTAATATATAAGGGAAATAGAAAAACCAGGGGTGTTCATGGCTGGCAGGAAAAAACGCCCTCCCGAGAGTCTGTTTAAACAGCATATGGTAAAGGTAACTGCGGTCGCTGAAAGAAAACAACAACATCCAGCCCGCAATCAAGACCGCGCTTACGGAAACTGCTGCCAATAAATATTTGAGGCCTTTCCTCTTAAAAGGGAAAAGGAGGAATACCGTTTCTACGATTAAAGGAAGAAAAAAACCCAGGCCCCCTTTAGTAAAACAGGCCAAGAATCCGGCCGCGCCGCTTAATAAGGCTAAGCTGAGTTTCTCTTTTTCAAGAGAGAGATAAAACAAGTACAAAGCTAAGCTTACAAAAAAAACAAAGATTATATCCATCCTCACTAAAGAAGACATCACATAAAACAACACCGAGGTTGAAAGGATAAAAGAAGCATAAACGGCGGTCTTTTCCCCTCCCCTTTTTTTCACAAAGAGATAATTTATAAAAATGAGGAAAAAAGAGAATAGGACACTTAATCCTATAATAAAAGGCAAAAACTTTAACCCGGATCTGGCAAAAGGATGTATCATCCAGAAATATAAAGGAGGTTTCTGGTAATAGGCATGGCTATGGCAGGAAGGGATAAGAAAGTTGTCCGGAAAATGGATATTTGCGGCTATGCCGGCATTCCTTGCCTCGTCCGGGAGGAAAAGGTCCCTGAAGAAAGAAGAAGGAAGGTATAAAACACAGGCTAAAAGAAAAAGAAAGAGGGCTTTTTTTATCACTTCTTTTTTCGGTAGATGAAGTAAAGGTTGCGGAAATATATCAATATCCCCATAGACTGGCCCAGGATAAATACAGGGTCTTTTCTGTAAATAGAATATATAAGAAGGATTACCCCTCCCGCTATACTGAAGAACCAGAAAGCTATAGGAATTGTGCTTTTCTTTTTCTTCTCAGAAGCTATCCACTGGATAAAAAATCGGAGGAAGAAGCACAACTGGCCTAACAGCCCCAAAGAAACCCAAACCGCCTCAGCTGTTTTCACATCTAAACCTGTATTCAAAAATTCTTTTTGAAAGCCAGAAAACCCCTATTAGATCAAAAAGCCCCTGCCCTAACCGGTTTAAAGTGCCGTATTTAGACCTGCCGAACTTCCGGGGAAAATGTTTTACCTGAACTTCTTTTATCCGAAATCCCAGCCTGCCGGCAAGATAAGGGAAAAAACGGTGGAAATTTCTAAAGAAGGGGAACGCTTCCCCAACCTCTTTTCTAAAACACCTTAGAGAACAGCCCACATCTTTGGTGTAATCTTTTAAGACAGCTCTTCGGAAAAACCAGGCTGTCCGTGAAGAAACTATCCGAATAAAGGAGTCTTGCCTTCTTTCTCTTATCCCGGTTATGAAATCATACTCGTTCTTATAAACTAAGAGTTTAGTTATCTCTTCAGGAGGATTCTGCAAATCAGCATCTAAAGTAATTATCCAGTTACCTTTAGCCAGCCTAACTCCCGCGCACAAAGCGGCGCTCTGTCCCCGGTGATTTTCAAAAGAATAGGCCTTAACCCTCGGATCTTTTTCCTTGATGCTTTTAAGTATGTTTAAAGAATTGTCTCTGCTAAAATCGTCAATGTAAATAATTTCGTACTCCGAGCCGCATTCTTTCATTACCGAAGATATCTTCTCCTGAAGAACCGGCAAAGATTCTTCTTCATCCAACACCGGGATTATTACCGAATATTCAGGGCTAATCATTTTTCTTTATCAACTTGTGGTATTCCTGAATAGGCTTAACTCCAAACCCGCCTTTCTTTAATTCCTCAATCCCGCTGACCGAAGCCCTTGCTCCGGAAATAGTGGTAATACAGGGTATCCCGAATTTAACCGCTTCAGCCCTGATTTTAATCTCGTCTTTGCGGGGAATCCTTCCGGAAGGAGTATTAATTACCAACTGCACTTTCCGATCAATGATATAATCTAAAATATTAGGCCTCCCTTCGGAAATCCTCGGCAGAGAAACAACTTTTATACCGCGTTTTCTCAAGGCCTTGGCCGTCCCTTCGGTTGCGATTATCTTAAACCCCAAATCATTCAAGCTCTTAGCCGTAAACAAGATAGCCCGCTTATCGCTGTTTTTGACACTGATGAAAACAGTGCCTTCTTTAGGAAGAGCCTGGAAAGCCGAAATCTGGCTTTTCAAGTATGCCCGGGCGAAATTTTCGTCTATCCCCATAACTTCGCCGGTGGATTTCATTTCCGGGCCCAGCATCGTGTCCACTCCCAAAAAGCGGTTAAAGGGAAAGACAGATTCTTTAACACAGGTATAGGGGAGCGCGATTTCTTCTGTAAATCCTAATTCCTTCAGGGTTTTTCCGCCCATTACTTTAGTGGCTAATTTAGCCAAAGGGACACCTATTGCTTTTGAAATAAAGGGGATTGTCCTGGAAGCGCGGGGATTTACTTCTAAAACAAAAAGGTCTTCATCCTTGACCGCGTATTGGATGTTCATCAGCCCTGCTATCTTTAACTCCCCGGCTAAAGCATAAGTCGACCTGCGTATCTTTTCAATCATTGAGTCAGGCAGGCTGAACGAAGGAAGGCACATAGCCGAATCTCCGGAATGTATCCCTGCTTCTTCTATATGCTCTAAGATACCGCCGATGACATAGTCTCTGCCGTCGCCTATCATATCCACATCCACTTCAATAGCATCTTCTAAAAACTTATCAATGAGAATCGGCTGGTTTGGAGAAGCTGTCAAAGCATTCCGGATAAACTGTTCTAAAACATCTTCGTCATAAACTATTTCCATAGCTCTCCCCCCTAACACATAGGAAGGCCTGACCATTATTGGAAAGCCTATTTCCTTAGCAATCTTCCTGGCTTCATAAAACGAATTCGCTATCCCTGAATCGGCTTGTTTCAGCCCTAATTTGTCTAAAAGCTTTTTGAATTTTTCTCTGTCTTCAGCAACATCAATAGCCCTTGCTTTTGTCCCTAAAATCTTTATACCGGCTTTCTCCAGGCCCAGAGCTAAATTCAAGGGAGTCTGCCCGCCGAACTGGAGAATAACTCCTTTTGCGTTCTCAGCTTTTACTATATGCATGACATCTTCTAAAGTGATTGGTTCAAAATACAGCTTATCGGAAGTGTCGTAATCTGTAGAAACAGTTTCAGGATTGCAGTTAACCATAATCGACTCTATGCCTTCTTCCCTCAAAGCAAAGGATGCGTGGACACAGCAGTAATCAAATTCAATCCCCTGGCCTATGCGGTTAGGCCCGCCTCCTAAAATAATTACCTTCTCTTTAGAACTTAGCCTAAACTCATCTTCTTTCTCATAAGTAGAGTAATAGTAAGGAGTATAAGCTTCAAACTCCGCGGCGCAGGTATCAACTAACTTATATACCGGCTTTATATTATGCTTCCCCCTGAAAGAAGAAATCTTATCGGGAGTAATTGACAGAATACCGGCAATCTGCTTGTCGGAAAACCCCAAGGCTTTTGCCTTAGCCAAAGTCCGGGCATCCAGGCCCCTATGGGCGCGCAAGTTAAGCTCAAAATCTATAACCTCTTTTATGTTAGTTAAAAACCATTTGTCTATCAAGGTCAGCCTTCCCACCTCTTCTACAGAAAATCCCAGCCTGAAGGCATCTCCTATATAAAAGATCCGTTCGGCATTAGGCTTAACAAGATTAGCCCTGACTTCTTCTTCAACCTCATGAGGATGGACTTTATGTTTCTTAATATCAATGGCAGGATCCAATCCGTTCCTGCCTATTTCAAGGCCTCTCAACCCTTTCTGCAAAGCTTCTTTAAATGTCCGCCCTATTGCCATAACTTCGCCTACGGACTTCATAGCCGTAGTTAAAACAGGATTTGCCTGGGGAAATTTCTCAAAAGCCCAGCGGGGAATCTTTACCACACAGTAATCAATAGAAGGCTCAAAAGAAGCAGGGGTTTCTTTAGTTATATCGTTGGGGATTTCTTCTAAGGTATACCCTACGGCTAACTTAGCCGCGATTTTTGCTATGGGAAATCCCGTAGCTTTTGATGCCAAAGCAGAACTTCGGGAGACCCGCGGGTTCATTTCAATAATAACAATCCTTCCGTCTTTAGGATTAACAGCAAACTGTATGTTAGACCCTCCGGTTTCTACCCCGATTGCCCGGATAACTTTTATCGCCTGGTCCCGCATATTTTGGTACTCCTTATCGCTCAAAGTCTGCTGAGGAGCAACCGTGATCGAGTCTCCTGTATGTATGCCCATCGGATCGAAATTTTCAATTGAGCAGACAATAACCACATTATCGTTTTTGTCCCGCATAAGCTCTAACTCGTATTCTTTCCATCCTAAAACCGACTCTTCAATAAGGACTTCACCTATTAAGCTCAGCTTCAAGCCTAAAGAAACCGTAGATAAAAACTCTTTTTCGTTAAAAGCAAACCCTCCTCCTGTCCCGCCTAAAGTAAAGGCCGGACGGATAACACAGGGCAGGCCGATATCTTTTACACATTCTTTTGCTTCTTCCAAACTATGCACCGTTTTTGAGAGAGGGGTATCAATGCCGGCTGACGCCATTGTTTTCTTAAAAAGCTCGCGGCCTTCGGCCTTAGCTATAATTTCAGCATTGGCGCCTATAAGTTCTACATTGTATTTCTTGAAAATACCCTTCTTTGCGGCTGAAAAGGCGAGGTTCAAAGCAGTCTGGCCGCCCAAAGTAGGAAGGCAGGCATCGGGTTTTTCCAAAGCAACGACTTTTTCTAAAACATCTACAGTTATAGGTTCAATATAAGTAGAGTCGGCAAACTGGGGATCTGTCATAATTGTTGCCGGATTGGAATTAAGAAGGATTACCTTATACCCTTCCTCTCTTAAAGCCTTGCAGGCCTGAGTCCCGGAATAATCAAATTCGCAGGCCTGGGAAATAACGATAGGCCCAGATCCAATAATCAGAATCTTTTTAATGTCTGTCCTCTTAGGCATTTCTTCTCCTTACATTCATCTTAACCGCCTTTCTATCCCCCGTCAATATTACCAAAACTACTTACACTTTTAGAAAGTGAAATCCAATAACCAAGCAACAAGAGACAAATAAGCTCCAATCACCAATAATCAATCACCAAAATAGAATGCCTTAATGCTGAGGTTATTGTTTCTTGTATCTTATCTTCTTTTTCTTCACAGATTCTTCTCAACCATTTTTCTGAATTCCCCGAAAATATGCCCGGCATCAAACGGGCCGGGGCCTGCTTCGGGATGGAACTGCACACTGAACAAAGGCAAGGAGTTATGAGACATGCCTTCAGGTGTATTATCATACAGGTTTATATACGTCTGCTCAACCGTTTTCGGCAGGCTTTCCATATCCACACAGAAATTATGGTTTTGGGCGGTAATATCTATTCTGCCGGTCCGTAAATCTTTTACCGGATGGTTGCCTCCATGATGGCCAAACTTAAGCTTGTAAGTTTTGCCTCCTAAAGCCAGGCCTAAAATCTGGTGGCCTAAACATATCCCCATGATGGGCAGTTGACAGTTGCCAGTTGACAAATAACAGATAAGTTTCCTGACGGTCTCTACTACATAGGGCACTCCGGCTGGGTCACCGGGACCATTGGATAAAACAAGCCCATCCTGCTTCATTTCCAAGATTTCTTCCGCAGTTGTCTTTGCCGGAACAACACTAACCTCATAACCCAAATTGGTTAGTTCTCTTAAAATATTATATTTCACTCCGCAGTCAAGAACAACAACCTTAAATTGCTTTTCTGGTGGCCGATGACTGGCGACTGGCGACTGCGGCCAAGTATATACTTGGCTGCAACTAACATCTTTCACCAAATCCCTGCCTACAATAGAAGGAAAACTTTTTAATTTCGCGCTTAAACTTTCTTCATCAAAGTCCAAAGAGGATATTATCCCTTTCATTGACCCGGTTACCCTTAAATGACGGGTAATAGCCCGGGTATCTACGCCCTCAATCCCGGTAACGCTGTTTTCCTTTAGATAATCTTCCAACCTCTTTCCGGCGCGCCAGTTGGAAACAATCCGGCTCTTTTCCCTGACAATGAATCCCTCCGGATGAACGCCCGCTGACTCAATATCGTCCGTATTGACTCCGTAATTCCCAATCAAAGGATAAGTCATACAGACAATCTGCCCCTTGTAAGAAGGGTCAGTCAAAATCTCCTGGTATCCGGACATAGAAGTATTAAACACGACTTCTCCTCTCGTTTCTCCTTCCGCACCCAAAAGCAGGCCTTGCTGATAAAACCCGTCTTCTAACAAAATACATGCTTTCTTCATCCGGTTCCTTTTCTTACCGCTAAGCGTTTAATCCTTTTACTTTCTTTACCCCGGGGACATCCCGGGTATCTATCCCACTGTCCTCTGTTTTCTGTCCATCCATTCATTCATCCAAATCATCCTTTCCAACATCAAATCTTGCGGCCGGGAACACCTGTGAGGTGGCCGGAGGGACTCCTCATAGGTGGTTCAGGTTAAACGCACTTATTTAGCAACCCTTTATCAAATCTTGAGACCTGACCCCACTCCTAATAAGTGTCCCTAGCAGGAATTGAACCTGCACCCCAGGCTTCGGAGGCCTGTACTCTATCCGTTTGAGCTATAGGGACGAATTCAAAAAGAAGTAAGGATTAAATTATTTTGGTTAAGCTGTCCTGTCAGGACAACATCTCAAAACAGGGTTAACTGATCTTTTTCTTTATCCTCTCCCTCGTCAAATATCTTTATTTCCCCGTACTCGCCGTCAAAACCCGGGAGGATGCCAATCTTTTTATCCCTGACTCTTTTTATCCCTTCGGCAATCTTAGAAGGTATTTTAGAAAAGAGCTCTCCTTCTTCTAAATTAATCAGGATGTTAAATTCCGAACCGAACTCCGAAACCATCCTTATATACTCTTCTTCAACCTGCTTAGCTCCTTTTTTCACCCTTTTAGCCTCAGCTATTATCTCATCTAAAGGAATTAAGCTCTTATAAGGAACGGCATTGTCAGGAATAAATCCTTCTTCCCTGTCGGCTAATTCCTCCACTCTGTTTAAGACACCTCTGGTCAAAGGCTTCCCGCAGGAAGGGCAGATGCCCTTATGCTCTCTGGTCTCTTTAGGATGGAACCTGATTTTACAATTTCTGTGCCCGTCATAATGGTATTTTCCTTCCTCAGGAAAAAATTCCACAGTGTATAAAAACCCGCTTGTATCTTTGTTCTCCAAAACCCTTTTTATCTCCCAATAATCCATCGGGCAGTCAAAAACATTGGCCTCTCTGCCTATCCGTGAAGGGGAATGAGCATCAGAATTTGAGACTAAACTGTAGCGGTCCAAAGCCGAGAGGCGCCAGTTCATTTTAGGGTCGCTGGATAAGCCGGTTTCCAAGGCGGTTATTTTTTCAGTATACCTGCCGAAAGCATCATCTAAAGAATTGAAGCCTGAGTTGGAACCAAAAACCGAAAACCAGGGCGTCCAGATATGCGCCGGTATCAGCATAACGTCCTGGGAGATCTTAAAGACTTCCTCAGCCAGACTCAAACAGCTCATTCCTAAAATAGGCCTCCCGTCAGAAGCGATATTCCCATGAGTTGAAAGCATCTTATCTATTTCCTCAACTACGGCAATTGAAGGAGCCAGCAGAACGTTATGCACCCGGTAAACTTTTCCTCCCTGAGAGAAAATACTGGAAATCTCAGCCGACAAGATAAAATGAACCCCTTCATAAAGATATAACCCGCTGTTTCCGTCAGGTTCTAAATATTGTTTCAGTTCCTGCAGCCAGAGATAGTGAGTAAAATCCCCTGTCCCTAAAAGGCCGACTCCTTTTATCTTTGCCCACCTGGCAAGAGCCGGAATTTCCATCTGCTTAGATGTAGCCCGGGAATATTTAGAATGGATATGAAAATCCGCCGTAAACATGACTACCCTCCTCGCGGCTTAGATACACACACCTTTTAAGATTTATAAACCCTGTTAGAGAACTTCGTCTTCTAACGGTTCACGCGAACAGTGAATTTACCCCATAGTCAGCTTGAATCGGCAATAGCCGCTGATTAAGATCGGCAGCTTTCTCTAACGGAGTAAACCGTCTTACCTTTATATATAGTCATCTCTATTTTTCCTTTAAGTTTCTTTCCCAAAAGAGGAGTATTCTTTGATTTTGAAGCTATTTCTGATTCAGCAACTTCCCATTCCTTCTCTAAATCCGCGATACATAAATCAGCCCTAAAGCCTTCTTTAATTTCTCCTCTTCCCGAAAGGCCTAAAATCTTTGCCGGCATTGAAGCCATTCTCAAAGCCAAATCCTTTAGGGGTAAAGATCCTTTGATTACTAAATCCAAGGTTAAAGAAAAAGCGAACTCCAGCCCTATAACCCCAAACTCCGACTCGTACAGAGTTCCTTCTTTCTCCAGGAAAGTGTGCGGGGCATGGTCGGTAGAAATACAGTCAATTACTCCTTCTTTCAACCCCTTGATTAAAGCCTGCCGGTCTTCTTCCGTCCCTAAAGGAGGGTTAATTTTGAAATTAGCATTGAATTTATTCTTAACAACATCCTCTAAAGTAAAAGTAAGATAGTGAGGACAGGTCTCAGCTGTTACCAGAATACCTTCCTGTTTAGCTTTGCGGATCAACTCTACGGACCTGCCGGAACTTATATGGGCTAAATGAATTCCTATATTAAGAAATTTCGCCAACTCTATATTGCGGGCAACAACGACCGTCTCCGCTATTTCAGGAATGCCGTCAATCCCCCATATGCCTGATACGGCAGATTCCCTGATTAACCCTGAAAGGGATAAATCCCTGTCTTCACAATGAGAAATAACCAGCATCCCGAAATTAGAGGAATATTCCATAGCCGACCTCAGCAATCCGCTGTCCTTAACAGATACGCCGTCATCGCTTAAAGACAAACACCCCGCTTCTTTCAGCAGGCCGTATTCTGAAAGTTCTTTCCCCTGCCTCCCCTTGGTAAGGGCTCCTACAGGAAAAATATCCAACAGCCCTATCCTCTCAGCTTCTTCCTTTATACTTGAAGCCACCTCATAACTGTCTATTGCCGGCTGAGTGTTCGGCATACACTGAATCGCGGTAAATCCGCCTTTAACTGCCGATTTAGACCCCGAGAGAATCGTTTCCTTATCCTCTCTGCCGGGCGTGCGCAAATGCGTATGCAGGTCAATCAATCCGGGAAAAAGATGTTTTCCCTCAGCATCTATTACCTTACATCCTTTCTCCTCTATGGATCCGGCCGTTTTAACAATCCGGCTGTTGTCAATAAGGACATCCTTTTTCTCTACCCCTGAAGGATTGACGATTTTTCCGTTTTTAATCAGTAATTTCATATTTTTTGCCTTCCGATAAAAGGTACAACACCGCCATCCTAACCGCTAACCCGTTGGTAACCTGAGTTAAAATTAGAGGCTGGATTTTTTCCTTTAAACAAGAAGCTATTTCGGCGTCCCAATTAACAGGGCCGGGATGCATAACAACACTCTCAGGAGACAGATACTTTACGTTCTCTTTATTCAGAGAAAAATACCTGACATACTCCCTTTGAGAAGAGATCAACTGCCTGCCCATTCTCTCTTCCTGTATCCTCAGCATAATAACCGCGTCCGCGGATTTCAGGGCTTCTTTTACGGAATCGGTAACTTTACAGGGAAACCTTTCGCTGTATTTCGGCAAAAGAGTTTTAGGCCCGCAAAGAGTAACCTCCGCTCCTGCCTTGCTTAATCCCCAGACATTTGACCGGGCAACCCGGGAATGAATAATATCTCCTATAACCGAAACCTTCAGCCTCTCTAACCGGCCGAGCTTTTCCTTCAAAGTAAACATATCTAAAAGAGCTTGAGTAGGATGTTCATCCTGCCCGTCTCCGGCATTTACAACCGAAGCTTTCGTATGTTCAGAAAGGTATAAAGCCGAAGTGGAAAATTCGTGGCGGACAACAAAAATATCCACAGAATATGCTTCCAAATTCTTCAAAGTATCTAAAATACTTTCGCCCTTAACCATGCTGCTTGCCGACGAAGAGAAATTGATAACATCCGCGCTTAACCTCTTTGCCGCCAGCTCAAAAGAAGTCCTCGTCCGGGTCGAAGGCTCAAAGAACAGATTCACCACAGTCTTGCCTCTTAAAGCAGGGACCTTTTTAACCTGCCTCTGGGATATTTCTTTAAAAGACTTCGCGCTGTCTAAAACGAGCTCAATCTCTGAGCGGGTTAAATCTTTAAGCCCCAGCAAATGTTTTCTCTGCCAATGCTCCATTTAATTATCCTGTCTTCCCTAAGAGCAGAACCTCGTCTTTTTCGTCAATCTCTTCCAACCTGACCTCAACAACTTCCTCCGAAGAAGTCGGCACATTCTTGCCGACAAAATCCGGCCTGACCGGAAGCTCTCTGTGGCCGCGGTCGACTAAAACAGCTAATTCAATCCTTTTCGGCCGGCCGAAATCCATAATCTCATCTAAGGCGGCCCTAACAGTCCTTCCGGTAAACAGGACATCGTCAACTAAGATGACGACTTTCCCATTTATATCAAAATCTATCTTTGTTTCTCTGACTAAAGGAGCCGGCCCTATAACCGTCAAATCATCGCGGTATAAAGTAATATCAATAATACCGGAGGAGACCTCGGTTCCCTCCATCTCTGAAATAATCCTTTTCATCCTTTCAGCCAAAAACACCCCTCTGCGTTGTATGCCAATCAGGCAGAAACTATCTACCGCCGGATTTTTCTCTAAAATCTGGTGCGCCAGCCTCTTTAAAACCCGTTCAATTCCCCTCCGGTCTAAGATTTTTCCCTTCTCTTTATACATTTTTTAGCATTTCCTCAGCTAAAAAAAATCCCGCCTTGTTATTAAGACGGGCATAACTTCAGTATCTATAAACTTACTCATTTTACTATCCTTCCTAGTCTCTCCGGACTAGCTTAAAGGCTCCATAAAGTATAGAATATCCCCGTCCTCCTGTCAAGAGAATTCTCAAAAATGTCTGTGTCAAGTTTTAGCAGGTAGTTTTTTAGCGGCCTTAAAAAGTTTATGTAGAAGAGGGACTTGCCCCATCCCGATAATTATTCCCTGCTGGAACAAACACTGCCATCCAAATGCAACAAAACTGTTCGTAACGGTTTTGTTGCATTTGGTTATATTTTACCCCGTCTGCCTGAAGCTAACAAGTGAAGAAACAAATAACTTTCTTTTGCCTATACGTTCTCTATTTCTAATATCCTATCTACCCGGAATACACGCTTGTCTTTTCTTAGATAGCAATAGGCTTCTATGCCGATAAAGCTCTTGTCGGCATAGTTCATCTTTCCTACGCTTAAAGGGTTAATCGTTCTTTCTGACTTTTCGTCATTTGATTTTAGATAAGTGATTTTAAGCGCTGCGCCGGCCTTAATTGCCCCCTGAATAATTTTAATTTTCTCTTCAAAGGGAATTTCCCTATTGGAAATTTTATACTGGTATTTGGTAACAAAATCCACGATTTTCCAATCCACAAAAACATGGTTTTTCTTAATCGGCTTTTTTAAGCTTACCCCATTTAAGCTTCTGCACCTGCTTAAAGCAACATAAATCTGCCCGCAGGCAAAGACCCCTCCGCTTACGTCAATAATTACCCGGTCAAAAGTCTTTCCCTGGCTTTTATGAATGGTTATGGCCCAGGCAAGCCGCAAAGGATACTGAGTAAACGACCCCGCGGCTTCAGATTGTATTGACTGGGTAAGATCATCCCAGGTGAAATGGAATATTTTCCAGGTAAAAGGCAAAACCTTTTCTGTTCTTCCTCCGGCTAATTGGACCAAAACTTCATCTGGTTCTTCTCGGTTTTTATCCTTCCGGATTTCAATGACCCTGCCCAATGTCCCGTTAACCCATCTCCCTCCGCTATCATTGTTAAGAAGCATTACCTGAGCCCCGGGAGAAAGAGAAAGCTCCGTGTCTGTGGGATAAGCCTGACGGGTAAAGGTTCCGCTGATTCGAGCGGTGTAAAAGCTGATTGGTTTCTCTATCTTCCGCAAATGCCCGGCATTGATTTCCGCGGCAACCTTGTTCGTCGAGGAAAGATATACCGTATAACTATCCGCCTCCTTTCTGCCGAAACCGGCATTAACCCTGCGGTTTAAGGTATCTATATCCTCATCGGTTAAAGAGTTGTTGCGAATAGCGTTAAGCAGGCGGATAAATTTCTCGTCTTTCTGGCGGTATATTTTTTCTAATTCAATAAATTCCATAGAAAACGTTTCAAAGATTTCCGCGCTGAAGAAATAGGGGCTGGCATAATGTCTTCTGAAGATTTCTCTTTCCCCTCCGGTAACGACCGGAGGGAGCTGATATAAATCTCCGATAAATACCATTTGGATCCCCCCAAAAGGTCTCCTCTTATTCTTCCCGTTCAACCTCAGGAATCTATCAATGCAATCAAGCAAATCCGCGCGCACCATTGATACCTCATCAATTACAATCGCGTCAAGGTTCTTGAAAATATCCGCCTTCCTCCCCCGTAATTTCTTAACCTTGTCTACTGTTATATCCGGCTTAAACCTGAAAAAGGAATGGATGGTTTCTCCTCCCACGTTAAGAGCGGCTACTCCGGTTGGAGCAAGAACAACTATAGTTTTTTTGGTTATAGACCTGAAATAATCAAGGAGCGTAGATTTACCGGTTCCGGCTTTACCGGTAATAAAGACATTTTTGGAAGTACTTTCTAAAAGGGTTAAAGCCTCTTTGAACTTCCGGTTAATCTCAATTTTCTTCATTTCTAAACCCGCCGGCATGTCTGTATTATATCTTTTTCCGGCAGGAAGTCTATATGGAATTTTAAGCCGGCGGGGCAAAAATATCCGCTGTTTTGGACAGTTAAACCCAGATTTTTCATTAGAAAAATCTGCCCGGATACCCTAAAGAGATAGGGTTGATGAAAATATTTATGGAACGCAAGCCGCTTCTAAAAGGAGGAAATACGAGGAGGAAGATTAAAATGGAAAATTGAGAACGAAGGTTTTAATATGCAGAAGAATGGGGGATATAACCTGAAACACACATACAGCAAACACCCCCTATGGTTGAAAAATTTTTACCTGCTTTTGTAGACAGCCCGCATTATCAATCAACTAATGGAAAAGGAGAATTTGCTCAAAAATGAAATCAAGAAAACTTTTGGTAATATCAGAAATATCGCTCGCCGGTTACTGAAGTCATTATCTATTCGTCATCCCTGCATAGTAATAAAGTTTGCTTGACATCTTGTGGTAATCAGATTACAATTGAGCAGATTCGGATTTAGTTAAACGACCTATTATTCGGGCGAGGGATTGCCGCTAAATTAAAAGACAGGAGGATAATATATGAATAGATTAAAGACTACTATCGGGACTTTGTTCGTTTTTCTAATCGCGTTGTTTTATTCTTTATCTCCGGCAGGGGCGGCTACTGATTACTGGCAGGATGGAGACGGCAATTGGGAAGATACTTCGCACTGGAGCCTGGGGTATTTGCCGGATCTTTTAGACGATGCTTATATCCTCTTTACGGATGATCCTGATCATACAGTAAACTTTGCCAATTCTTCTCCTTTTTCTTCGACAATTCAGCAATTAAGAATAGATGCTACCGGAAACGGAAAGATTACTTTCAACCAGACAGGCAATACTTTGACCACAAATAACGGCTATTACGCGGGTTACGACGGCAAAGCCTGTGTAGAGCATACAGGAGGCACTCTTAATAATAGCAACGATTTTTTCGCGTTAGGTCATCAGTCCGGAAGTTATGGATATTACCATATGAACAACACAGCCGAGATCAATTCGGGAGCCAGTGAAGCTGTCGGCTGGAACGGAGAAGGGGTATTTGTTCAGGATAATGGAACAAATTCTACAGATGGCAATCTTTATCTGGGAACCGGCTCAGGTAAAGGTTCTTATACTTTAAATGACGGCGTTAATAACGTAGGTGGTTATTTGGGTGCCGGATTTGGCTCTGGTTCAGAAGGGCTTTATACTTCAAACGGCGGTGAGCTTAACGTGGCAGGAGTAACTTATTTAGGGGTTAACGCCGGCTCCAGCGGCAGGTTTATTTTGAACGACGGCCAGGTTACAACCGGGACCAATGGAACCGGCACTATGGCGATAATCGGCTGGGACGGGGAAGGAAGATTAGACATAAACGGAGGAGGATTGCTTGTCGAGCACGGAGATGAGGCAATCGGCATGGGATATAGAGGAGAAGTTAACCAGTCCGGAGGAGAACATCGTATAGAAGACGGTTCTCTTAACATAGGGTATACTGCCGCGGAGGAATTTGGCACTAGTCTTGGAATATATAATTTGTCCGGAGGAGATTTGACTGTGCGTTATTGGGAAACCGTAGGAA
>CAZSRG010000014.1:12651-23762 GCA_964609315.1 uncultured Planctomycetia bacterium | reverse complement strand
GTATGTCTATTAAAACTATAATAGAATCATTAGGCAGAAATATCGCCCGAGGTTACGGCCATAGTTTAAAGAAAGAAAAATATGGGGTCAAGTTTTCATTTCCTACTTCACAAACAAACAATTTTACTGGTTGTAATGAATTATTGTATAATAACCATATAACAACTTCATCCAGCGGGCTGAAAACCTGACGGTTTTCAGCCGCTGATGCCGATGTTAGAGTCAAAAAAATAGAATTTGTCAAAGGCTGAATAATAGATGTATACTTTAAGTGAAATAGTAATTGCTAACTACTCTTGGGTTTCGATCCAAGGCGCGGGGCTGTTTCTGGCAGCCCCTGCTTATTTATAGCCGCATAATGCTAAGAATCTATATTTATATTGATGGTTTCAACTTATATTACGGGGAAGGCCTTAATAGAAAAGAATACGCTGAAGATTGGAAATATAGAAAAACTCTTACAAAAATAATATAAAATTATCAGAAATTAGCATCAAGATGGAATGGCGGGTTATTGATTCCGGATTCAACTCTCCTTTTTACAACATGGCGGTTGATGAGGCTTTGACAGAAGGATTTTTAAAAACCCGCAGGCCTGTTTTGCGCTTTTACGGATGGAAGCCGGCCGGGTTCTCTTTAGGGTATTCGCAGAAAACAGAAGAAGTTCTGGATGTGGATTTATGCAGAGAAAACAATGTCCCTTTTGTCCGCAGGGTTACCGGCGGGAGCCTTATTTACCATAATCAGGAAGTGACTTACAGCTTGGTGTGTTCGCCGGAAGATCTTGCCAAACATTTAACTGTTAAAGAAGGGTTTAAAAAGTTATGCTGGTTTATACTAAATATGTATTCTGAGTTAGGGTTGAATTCCTGCTTTGCCTGCGAATACGCGTGGAGGAATAACAGTTCGACATCGTCTTTTTGTTTTTCATCGTTTGAGGATTATGATATTTTAATTGAGGGGAGAAAGATAGGAGGCAATGCCCAGAAGAGAAAGAAAGGTTTGATATTTCAGCATGGCTCTATTCCTTTAACCCTTGATTTGGATTCTGCTAAAAAATATGTAAAAGAAGATTTAAGAGGTATAGAAAACAGGGCAGTGTCTTTAGATATGGTTTTATTCCGCAAGACAGGATTTGAAGAAATCAGCAAAAGGCTGAAAAGTTCTTTTGAAAAAGTGTTTAACCTTTCTTTAAAGGAATCCTGTTTATCTGCGGAAGAAGAAAGGAGAGCCGGTTATCTTGAGTCTGAAAAATATAGAAAAGACAGCTGGAACATCAGCAGGGTTAATCAATAGGATAGGGAGAAGGAAACCTTTCTGGTTGAATAAGAGAGTTGATTTCCATAAAGCAGGTGAGTTGAAAGAACTTCTTGGAGATTTAAACCTTTCTACGATTTGCCAGAGCGCTTTCTGTCCGAATATATCCGAGTGTTTTTCTGCCGGAAGGATAACTTTTCTTATTTTAGGCGATGTTTGCACCAGAAACTGCAGGTTTTGCGGAGTAAAAAAAGGAAAAACAAAAGAACTTGACCCTAAAGAGCCGCAAAAGGTGGCTGAAGCCGTAAGCAGGGTAAAAGAAAAGTATGGATTAAGGCATATAGTAATTACCAGTGTTACCCGCGATGATTTAGAAGACGGGGGGGCAAAGGCTTTTAAACAGGTTGTAGAGGGAATTAAAAAGAGAGTTGAGGATGTAACAGTAGAGGTTTTAATCCCCGATTTTAAAGGTAGAAGACAAAGTTTGAAAACAGTTATATCGGCAAAACCGGATATCATCGGCCATAATATTGAAACGGTTCAAAGGCTTTATTTCCAGGTAAGGGCAATGGCTGATTATAACCGCAGTCTAAAAGTTCTAAAAAGCATAAAGGAAATTTCTCCGGATATTTACACCAAATCCGGCATTATGCTGGGTTTGGGGGAAGACGAGAGTGAGTTGTTAGAGTCATTTTCAGATTTGCGCCGGGCCGGCTGTGATTTTCTCAGCCTTGGCCAGTATTTACAACCTTCTCTAATTCATTACCCGGTTAAAAGATATATCCCGCCCGAAGAATTTGAAGAATTGAAAAGTAAAGCACAAGGACTTGGATTTTTGTATGTTGCTTCCGGTCCTTATGTGCGCAGTTCATATCTGGCAGAGGAATATTTAACTCACTCAGTTCAGGTTGCTAATGCAAAAAACTGAGTTTATAGTAAAAACTATGTTAAGAAGAACAGAATTGTACTCTAAGATTAAGAATTTTATAAAGGAGAATGGCCTGATAAATCCTAAAGAAAAGGTTATTTTAGGAGTTTCCGGAGGGCCGGACTCGGTTTTTCTTTTCCATACTTTTCTAAGGCTGAAAGAGGATAAGGATTTTCTTTCAAGGTTTGTTGTGGCCCATTTCAACCATTCCCTGCGCCCTGAATCTGATAAAGAAGAAGAGTTTGTTAAGAAGATGTGCGCTGATTTTGAGTCGCCTTTTGTTTCGGAGAAGAAGGATGTCAGGCAGTTCTTTTCCGGAGATTCTTTAGAACAAACTGCCCGTACTCTCCGCTATGACTTCTTTTTGTCTCAGGCCCGCAGGCTTAAAATAAAGAAGGTTGTTTTAGCTCACCATAAAGACGATTTAGCCGAGACTGTCCTGTTGAGGATTGTCAGAGGAACAGGCCTTTTAGGGTTAAGGGGGATAGCTCCTTTGATAAAGTATAAGAAGATTATTTTAGTCAGGCCTCTTTTAGGAATGGAAAAAAAGGATATTCTGACTTTCTTGGATAACAAAGGCATTTCTTATATGACTGATAAGAGCAATTTTGACGAAGAGTTCTTAAGAAATAAAATAAGGCTGAAGTTGATGCCTCTTTTGCGGGAGATGAATCCCAAGATAAAAGATAATTTTTATTCTTTATCTAAGAGTATAAGCCTTGACTACCAGTTTATTTATTCTGAGACAGTGAGAGTGTTTAATAAAATGGTTAAGTTTCAGGGGAATAAACAGTTAAAACTCAGCCTTGATTTATTGGGAAAGCTGAATCCTTGTTTGCTTAATAACCTTATCCGGATATCTATTGAGAGGCTTAAAGGCCATTTGCGCCGGATTGAGTTGAGGCATATTGAAGAGGTTATTGATTTAATACGGTCCCGTCCTCAGGGGGCAGTTGTGGATTTGCCGGGGATAAAAGTCGTAAAAGAAAAAGCCAGCCTTGTTTTTATCCTGCCTTAGACAGAAGACAGAGGGCAGAAGGCAGAAAATAGAAGATAGAAGATAGATATTGAATACACAGACATCGTAACCCCCAAATCCTAAACTCTAAACCCTAAACAAATCCAAAATCAAAATGATTAAAATTCAAAACGTTTTTCATGACTCATTGAAAAGAAGTTTGTTTGGAACATTTGAGGATTTGAATTTTGAGTTTATTTAGAATTTAGGATTTGGAGTTTAGAGTTTTTATCGGGTGCACGATGTATATATATTTGTCACTTAGAGGATAGATTGATATATTGTTGAATGGTTAAACTGTTAAACCGCTAAATTGTCAAATTTGTAAATGCGTGATATGTCGTGCGTATTGCGCAATACGATATGCGTAATACGCAATACGAAACGGCTATCTGTCCTTCGCCATTTAAGATTGTTATGTTAAGATTGTTATGGATTTTTAGGCTGTCTGATGATATAATCTCTGCTAATATTAATTCGCTAAATTAGTGGATTCTGTAAGAAAAAAAAAGGAGCATGTATTTATGGATAACAATAGAAGAAATCCTTTGAATAGTAGAAAGCCTAACAAAGATAAGAATAACTATTTTCTCCGCCAGGTTATCATTATGGTTTTGGGCGCATTAGTTATATCGCAGTTAATACAGTTGTTTTATCAGGGCTCGCAGAATAAAGACACTCTTACTTACAGCGTTTTCTATTCAATGTTAAAGAGTAATAAGGAGACTCCTTTAATCCTCTCGGCAGAGATGATTGATAATAAATTAGAAGGTTTATATGTTTCCGGCGGTAACCAGAAGAAATATCAGGTTTATATCCCGGCAGATGATAAGGATTTGTTGAAGATGCTTAGAGATAATGTCAGGGAATTCAAAGTCACTCCGCCCCAGACTTTCTGGACAAATTTCTTTTATTATTTAGCCTGGCCGGTTTTGTTTATGTTCTTTTTCTGGTACATCTTATCAAGAGGGGCAAAGCAGGCCGGAGGGGGTATTTTCTCTTTCGGCAAGATGAAAGCGAAACTGATAGGCAAAGGCAAGACTAAAGTAACTTTTTTGGATGTCGCCGGTGTTGATGAGGCAAAAGAAGAATTGACTGAAGTTATTGAATACCTTAAAGACCCAAAACGATTCCAGCGGCTGGGAGGGAAAATTCCTAAAGGAGTTCTTTTAGTCGGGCCTCCAGGGTGTGGAAAGACACTTATAGCTAAGGCTGTTTCCGGTGAAGCGGATGTTCCTTTCTACAGTATCAGCGGGTCGGATTTTGTGGAATTATTCGTGGGTGTAGGAGCTTCCCGGGTAAGGGATTTGTTTGAGCAGTCCAAAAAAGCGTCAAAGATTTCCCACAAAGGGTGCATTATTTTTATTGACGAGATAGATGCGGTTGGCCGGCAGAGGTTTGCCGGTATCGGCGGGGGGCATGATGAGAGAGAACAGACTTTAAACCAGCTTTTAGTTGAGATGGACGGGTTTGAATCTAATGCCGGCGTTATTGTTATGGCGGCAACAAACCGGCCGGATGTCTTAGACCCTGCTCTTCTCAGGCCGGGGCGGTTTGACCGGCATGTGGTTATTGACCGGCCGGATATTTTAGGCAGGGAGGACATCCTTAAAGTGCATATCCGGAATATAAAGACGGATAAAAAAGTTGATTTGAATTCTGTAGCGAGGCAAACTCCTGGATTTTCGGGAGCTGATTTGGCTAATCTCTGTAATGAAGCGGCTCTTCTCGCGGCGAGGAGGAATAAAGGAAGTGTAAGTCTTGAGGAGATGGAGGAGTCTATTGAGAGGGTTATGTCCGGCCCTCAAAGGAAGAGCAAGGTTATTTCCAAAAAGGAAAAAAGGATAGTTTCAATTCACGAATCGGGACATGCTCTTCTATCCGTCTTCTTGTCTGATACTGACCCTCTTCATAAAGTATCAATCATACCCCGGGGAATAGGCGCGTTAGGTTATACTATGCAGCTTCCTCAGCAGGACAGGTATATTACTACTGAAAATGAACTTCTTTCCCGGATATGCGTGCTTTTAGGCGGGCGTATTTCCGAATCGCTTATTTTAGGCGAACTTTCTACCGGAGCTCAGAATGATTTGGAAATTGCTACTGAACTGGCAAGGAAAATGGTTACTCAGTTCGGGATGAGCCCTAAATTAGGGAATGTTACTTTAGGCCAGAAACAGGGCCCTATATTCTTGGGACGGGATTTGGTTGAACATAAAGACTACAGTGAAGAAACCGCCCGTCTTATTGATGAGGAAATTAAACGGGTGATTGATAAAGCTTACAGCAGGGCTGAATCAGTCATTAAGGACAACAAAGATAAACTCAATGAATTGTCTTCTGTCCTTTTAGAACGGGAAATACTTAACGCGGAGGAAGTTAGGAAAATCTTAGGAATTAAAGATAAGGAAAATACCAGCCAAAATGAAAGCGAAGATGCCCTCAAAGACAAAGAAAAATCTGAAGATACAGGCAAGGATAGTTAATCAGTCAACTGAGCAAGATTACCTGAAGTTAATGGAGAATCTTAAGGTTGATTTAAAAGGTATTCGAATAATGGTTCCTAAGGGAACTTTGAGGGCAGTATATTTGAGCGGTGTGCCTTCCTCCTCAGCTAATATCCTTAAGCAGGAGATGCTTTCTTTAGGGGGAGAGGCGGCTCTGCCGAAAGAAAGCCTGTTTAAGGACAAAACGATTGATTGCCTCCTTTTAGGGACAGATTCTCATCTCGGCCGCTTAATTAAGAGATTGAACAGCCAGCCTTATTCTTTAAAGGAATCCGGCAGGATTATTAGATCAGCTTTGGATAATTTCAAGAAAGACAGATTTGTTTTTTCTGCTTCAGGATACAGGATAAAAATATCCCGGCCTCTCATTATGGGTATACTCAATGTTACTCCTGATTCTTTCAGCGGAGATGGAGTAATATCTTCTAATATGCCAAAGCGGAAGATTAAAAGCCGTGTTTTAGAACGCGCGGAAGAAATGGTTAGGCAGGGAGTTGATCTGATTGACATCGGAGGGGAGTCAACTCGTCCGGGGGCTTTATCTGTATGCCTTAGAGAAGAAATAAGCAGAGTTATCCCGGCAGTTAAAGCAGTACACAACAGGTTTAAGAAGATTCCTTTGTCAGTTGATACCCGCAATCCGGAAACAGCCCGCAGGGCTTTAGACCAGGGTGCTTGTATCGTTAATGATATTACTGCTTTGTCTGATAAGAGGATGGCTGAAGTTGTGAGGGAACAGAAAGCGGGGGTTGTTTTAATGCATATGCGCGGCAGGCCTAAGACTATGCAGAGGAACCCTTTTTATAAAGATGTGGTAAAAGAGGTGTATGACTTTCTTTCTCTATGTATAGAAAAGGCGTTGTCTTTCGGTATTGATAAAAGCCGGATAATTGTTGATGTAGGGTTTGGGTTTGGAAAGAGAGTGGAGGATAATTTGTGTTTATTGAACCATCTTTATCAGTTCAAGAGTTTGGGATGTCCGGTTTTAGCCGGTGTATCCCGCAAATCTTTTATAGGTAAAGTTTTGTCTCAGGACGATTCTTCGCGGAGGGTTAACGGGACAATCGCCGCAGAAACTGCCTGTGTTTTGAAGGGAGCAAAGATTTTAAGGGTCCATGATGTTAAACAGGCAAAAGAAGCTGTTGAAACAGCTTATAGGATTATGTCATGTTAGAACATATACTGCCGAACTTTAGTTTTAACTGGAAAATGGCAGTTGAAGTTGTTATTCTCTGGTTTGTTTTTTACCGGATTGTCCTCTTCCTTAAAGATACTAAAGCCTTTTATGTTATCCGGGGGATATTCATCCTTATTTTAGCCTTCTTTGTTTTCCAGAAACTTGGGTTGAATACCCTAAATTGGATTTTAACCAAGATTTTCGCTTTATCAATTATCGGGTTAATAATTATTTTTCAGCCGGAGTTAAGGCAGGGCCTTACCCGTTTAGGCCAGCAGCCTTTGCTTTATACTGGGTTCAGGGAAGATGAAATAGAAGCTATTATCAAGGAGCTCTGTAACGCGGTCAGTTTGCTTTCAAAAAAGAAAATAGGAGCACTTATAGCCATTCAGAGAGAGATAGGCCTTAGAAATTATATTGAAAGCGGGATAGCTTTGGATGCCGAGATTTCTTCTGAGCTTATTCAGGGAATATTTACTCCGGCCTCTGCTTTGCATGACGGGGGAGTTATCATTGTCAGAGACAGGGTTACGGCGGCAGGGTGCCTTTTCCCTTTGTCGGATAACCCTGATATTGATAAAAGTTTAGGAATGCGCCACAGGGCAGGTATCGGTTTGTCGGAAGATTCTGATGCCGTGGTTATAATTGTTTCGGAAGAGACAGGCGGTATTTCTTTAGCTCTCAACGGAAGAGTTACAGGAGGGTTTAAGAAAGATGATTTAGTCCCTGTTTTGAAAGGTTTGTTAAGCAAAGGCAGGAAAAAACGGTGAGGCCTAAATTTATATTTAACAACTTCTGGCTGAAAATCCTTTCTCTAATCTTAGCGGTTGTAACCTGGCTCTATGTTAACGGGGAAATATCAAAAATATTGAAGCCTTAGGCTTGGAAAGTAAGATGTTATGAAATTAGGGGTAAATATAGACCATGTGGCAACTTTGAGGCAGGCTAGGAGAATTGTTAATTATCCTTCGCCTCTTATTGCGGCTTTGATTGCTCAGAGCTCAGGCGCGGATTCAATTGTTGCTCATCTGCGTGAAGACAGGCGGCATATAAAAGATAAGGATGTTTTTCAGATAAGAAAGATGGTTGATATAGGTTTCAATTTAGAAATGGCGGTTAATCCCGAAATTGTTGATATCGCCTGCGAATTAAAACCTGACAAATCCACAATAGTTCCTGAACGCCGGCAGGAAATAACAACTGAGGGAGGAGTTAACTTGATAACCGGAGAAAAGCAATTTAAAAAGGCGTTTAAGAAGTTGAAGGCTGAAAGGATAGAAGTCAGTGTGTTTATTGATCCTGATCTAAACCAGATTAAGAAAGCCCATGCTTTGGGGGTAACTTCTTTGGAAATACATACCGGAAGATATGCTGACGCGAAGGCAAAAAAGGAACAAACCTCTGAATTTAAGAGAGTGTATAGATCTGCTGAATACGCGAAGAAACTCGGATTCTTTGTCGCCGCGGGCCATGGCCTGAATTATAGGAATGTTTCCAGAATAGCTGAGATAGAAGAGGTAGAAGAACTAAATATAGGACATAGTATTATCAGCCGGTCAGTCTTTTTAGGCCTGCCTTTGGCGGTTAAGGATATGGTTAGGCTGATAAGCCCTAAAAGGTGATTATGGTTAAAGGGATAGGTATTGATATTGTTTCTCCTAAGAAGGTTGAAAAAGCTGTCCGGCGTTGGGGAGACAGTTTTATTGAACGCGTATTTAATCCTGAAGAAGTAAATCTTGTCGCGAAAGGGAAGATTTATTTTCAGAGAATAGCCGCGCGGTTCGCGGCAAAAGAGGCGGTAATAAAAGCTCTTTCGAAGAACTTTAACTTGTCTTTTAAGGATATTGTTATTACTAACCTTCCTAATGGGGCTCCGGTATGCGGTTTTAAAAAAGATATTAATACGGAGGTATTAATTTCAATCTCGCATATTGAAGAGTATGCTGTGGCAATGGCCGTAGCCAAGTAAATATGGACTGGAAAAGAATTCTAATTAAACGGGATAAGGATACTCACAAAGGCGATTACGGGCACGTTCTAATAGTTGGCGGGTCAAAAGGATTAACCGGAGCTGTCTGTTTATCAGCTTCAGCCTGTTTAAAGGCAGGCGCGGGGTTAGTAACCACGGCTGTTCCTGAATCTTTAAATCATATTTTTGAAATAAAACTTACTGAAGTAATGACTTTTCCTTTGAAAGATTACAGAGGGGTTATTTCTCCGGAGAGTTTTAAGGATATAAGCAAGTTTGTAACGCGGAAGAAAGTTGGTGTTTTAGGAATCGGCCCGGGAATTTCTTCCGGGAAGGGAACTAAACAATTAGTTAATAAAGTGGTCAATTTAAAGGGGCCGGCATTGGTTTTAGACGCTGATGCTTTAAATGTTTTAGATGTAAAGGAAAGTTTAAAAAAAAGGAAGAACAGGTTTATCATTTTAACTCCGCATTTAGGGGAATTCTCTAATCTTACAAGGGTACCTGTCAATGAAATTAAGAAGAAGAGGAAAAAACTTGCTAAAGAATTCGCTCTCAGATATAATCTAATCCTTGTTTTGAAAAGCAATAATACAATTGTTACTGACGGTAAAGATATTTTTGAGAACTCTTTAGGAAATCCCGGTATGGCAACCGCGGGTTCAGGCGATGTTTTGACCGGAATAATCTGCGGGTTGGCATCTCAAGCTCTAAAAAAGGCTGAAGCTGGGGTGGATATTATGAAGGTTTTGTTTGAATTGGCTAAGATGGGCGTTATTTTGCACAGCTTGTCAGGGGATATAGCGGCTAAATCTTTGACTCAGGCATGTTTGACAGCTTCTGATATAATTGATAGAATTCCCCCAGCAATTAAAAAAGGTAGTACCAATGGCTATTACTAAACAAAAAGGTGACATAGCTGAAGCATTTATTACATTTTTGCTTAAACAGAAAGGTTTTAATGTTCTTATCCCTTGGGGTGAAGACGTTAGATATGATCTTGTTGCTGAAAAGAATGGGGTTTTTAAACGCATCCAAGTCAAATATGTTACTCCTAAGAATGGCGTTCTTGAGGTGGCTATAAGAAGTGCTAATAATTATATTACGATACATTATTTGCCTAAAGACGTAGATATTATCGCTGTATATTCTCCTCAAAACAATAAAGCATATTTTATACCTCTTAATAAAAATAAAAAGGTGTATAAGTTAAGATTGGCGACTACTAAGAATAATCAAAAGAAAAAAGTAGTTATGGCTTCAGAGTACGAGATGAGGTTTGATCTACTAGAAAGATAAATGTTGCCGACGTAGCTCAATCCGGTAGAGCATCTCACTTGTAATGAGAATGTTGGAGGTTCGATTCCTCTCGTCGGCTCCATCATGGCGAACAGCCTGTTCACATGTATCCATGTCGCATGTGCTCATGTTACAGGTGCTCATGTTGCAGGTTTTCTGTAAGCAGTGGACTGTGGACTATTAACTGTTCTTTGTTAATGTTGATATTTGGGCAGGTACCCTAGCGGCCAAAGGGGACAGACTGTGTCAAACGCAGCGTTTTGCTGAAAGGCTAAATGGAAAAGTGGGTGAATTCAGGGAAACCCTTGACATTTTTAATAATGAGGGCAATCCTGAGCCGAGCTCCGATGTTATATCGGGGAAGGTGCAGAGACTATCCCGCAAGGGAGTAGCCCGACGATTGTCGGTCGAAGCGCCCACCGCCTAAGTCCTGTTCTTAGCGGGATATGGTGATGAGATAGTCCAAGTCCTAAGGTAACTTAGGAGAGCTTGAAATCTGTTGTGCTTGCACTTCGGAGGTTCAAATCCTCCCCTGCCCATTTCTTGCAAATGGCAAATAGCGAATAGTGAGAAAACATAAAGTTCTTTTGTGTGGTTGTTTCTTTAAGACTATAAGCCATTAGCTATAAGCAAATATGCTAAGTTTTTAAGGCACTTCGCTTATGCAAGCTCAGTGCCGCTGAAAAACAAGGAATAACCCTTTATAACAATTTTTCAGCGGGTGTAGTTCAGGGGTAGAACACAGGCCTTCCAAGCCTGTTACGACGGTTCGATTCCGTTCGCCCGCTCCATAAGTCTCTACTTAGGCTATAGTCTGTTTAGGCAAAGAATTGACAAGTATGTTTGGCAAGGGATTACGGGAACAATTAAGGATAAACTCCGCTAACGCGGAGGATTGTTGCCGTTCGCCCGCTCCATAAGTCTCTACTTAGGCTATAGTCTGTTTAGGCAAAGAA
>CAZSRG010000014.1:0-12551 GCA_964609315.1 uncultured Planctomycetia bacterium | reverse complement strand
ATTAAGGATAAACTCCGCTAACGCGGAGGATTGTTGCCGTTCGCCCGCTCCATAAATGGCAAAGAGCAAAGCGCGAAGCGCAAAGCGTAAAACGCAGAGAGCAAAGGGTAAAGCGCAAAGGGCAAAGAGCAAGGCGTAAAGCGCAGAGGGCAAAGCGCAAAGAGCGAAGGGCAAAGAGCGAAGAGCAAAGAGTTAAGAGTCACGACTATATAATCAGAAACGATAAATCATTACACAATATCCGTGAATACATTAGAAACAACCCAGCCACATGGGATAATGGCGAAGAAAATATAAACTGTATAACCAGTCAATCCAGTCGACCCTACACTGTGCTTCGCTCCGTTTCAGGCAGCTGATTTTTATGATAGGATAGAAGAACAATGGATGAATTTAGGAATATAACTATTTTAGGCGCTGGAAGCTGGGGGACTACCTTAGCTGTGGTTTTATCTAAACAGAAACAGCTTAAAGTCAACCTCTGGTCCGCGTTTAAAGAACAGGCTGAATCTATTCTTTCAACCCGTGAGAATAAAGATTTTCTTCCTGGAATATCCATTTCCAGGAATATTTTTGTAACATCCGATTTATCTGAAGCTTTGACGGCAGAAGCTTGTATTACGGCAGTGCCGGTAGAATTTCTGAGGGATATTTTAAAAAAGATAGACCGGACGGAAATAGGGCTAAAAAATAAGTTTTTCTTAAGTGTGGTTAAAGGCATAGAGATAAAAAATCTCAAACGCCCTTCAGAAATTATCCGGGATGAGTTATCAGTTAATAAAGTAGCTGTTTTGTCAGGGCCTACAATTGCCAAAGAGGTAGTGAAAGGGTTGCCGACAGCTGTGGTTATATCTTCCGAAAACAAACTGATTGCGAAAAGATTCCAAAAGACTTTTCAAGGCACAAACTTAAGGGTTTATAGAGGGTATGACCTGATTGGTATAGAATTAGCCGGGGCATTGAAGAATGTTATAGCTATTGCCTGTGGTATTTCAGAGGGGTTAGGTTTTGGGACAAATACTAAAGCGGCATTGGTTACAAGAGGGTTGGTAGAAATAATTCGTTTAGGTGCCAAAATGGGAGCTAAACCTGAGACTTTTTGGGGTATAGGAGGATTGGGCGATTTGTCTACAACCGCTTTTTCTCCTGATTCCCGGAACAGGTCTGTAGGCCAGAAAATAGGACAGGGGTTGAAATTAAAAGATGTATTGAAGAATATGAAAATGGTTGCCGAAGGAGTCAAAACTGTAAAATCAGTTCATGCCTTAAGTAAGAAATATAAAGTTGATATGCCTATTGCTAATGAAGTCTATCGCGTTCTTTATCTGAATAAAAGCCCTTTGAAGGCTGTGCGTGATTTAATGTCTCGTCCATTCAAAGCAGAGTAGGATTTTTTATAATCAGCTGATTTTCCTTTTCAAGATATGAAATTATCTATAATAATTCCTGCCTATAATGAAGAAAAGTATATCAAAGATGTTATTCAGAGGATTAAAGATGTTCCCCTGCCGTTTGGTTTAGATAAAGAAATAATTATAGTTGATGATAAGTCAACTGACAGGACAGCTGAAATATTAAGAGGATACAGCCTTGATTCTGAGATTAAACTCGTGTTTCATAAAAAGAACAGGGGTAAAAGCGATGCTTTAAAAAAAGGTATAGATAAATCTTTGGGGGAAATCATCTTGATTCAGGATGCTGATTTGGAATATTCGCCTAAAGATTATCCGGAGTTGGTAAGGCCGATTATTGAAAAGGGAGTTGATGTCGTTTACGGGTCGAGGTTTAAAGGAAGTATAAAGAATATGGCTTTCTTAAACCGGGTTGCCAATATTATTTCTAACCTGACTCTTAACCTTTTTTTCGGCACAAGGATAACTGATATTAATACTTGCTACAAAGCCTTTAGAAAAGAAGTTTTAGACAGCGTTTCTTTAGAGTCAAGTAATTTTATGTTTGAGACTGAAGTTACTGCTAAGATTCTTAAGAAAGGGTATAAGATACTGGAAGTGCCTATAAGCTATACCGCCCGGACAAGGGAGGAGGGGAAAAAAATGAACCTGCCGCAGGCCGTCCAAATGTACTGGGGAATAATTAAATATAGATTTAAGCAATGAATTCAGGCAGAATCCCGCCTTCGGTTTATTCACATGATTTTTATCTTACCTGCAATGACGGGTTTAAAGAATTTAGTGAAGGGCGCCGTCTTTCCTATATAAAGAAAAAAGAGATTTCCCTGCTTGATATTAGTGAGAGGATGAGGTTCTTGGATATTGGCTTTGGCAGAGGAGATATCCTTTACCATTGTGATAAATTAGGGGCTTATTCTTACGGTATCGATTATTCTCCGGACGCGGTATCTATTGCCGGAGAAGCCTTGAAAAACTCCTCTAAGGCAAAGATAATCCAAGCTGATTGTTTATCTCTTCCTTTTCCGGACGGGTTTTTCCAGCGTATTCTTATAGGCGACTTGATTGAGCATCTTCCTTTTGAAAAGGGGGTTGTTTTATTGAACGAAGCCTGCCGTGTTTTATCTAAGGGCGGTTTTTTTATCCTTCATACCAGCCCGAATGTCCTATTTATGAAACTGGTTTACCCTTTCTTGATAAGAATTGCTGGAGCGGAAAAAAGGCCGGCTATTTTAAAACATTTAGCCATACAGAATTCGGTCCATGTTTATGAATATACTTTTTTTTCTTTAAGGAAATTGGCAAAGAAAATAAGCGTACCCTGCCGGATATGGATGGATGAAGATTTAACCAGAGGCGGGACGTTCCGTCATCTTGGGGGATTGAGTAAAGGGCAGAAGGTTCTTTTAAAAATTAGCAGGATATTCAAGAACCCTATTTTTTCCCCCTTTAGAGTGGTTTTCAGCAATGATATCTGGATGAAAGGAGTCAAAGCTTAAGAACATGTTTGCGGTTTTACCCTTATTATTTTTAGTCCTTCTTTCTTTGGTATTTAACCGGATACCCATTTCTAAATCGGGCCCATTCGGGTGGAGAGTTTCTTTCATTTTATCGTCAGTTGTGTGGGGATTGGTTATTGTTATCATTACTGAGGTGTTAAGTCTGTTTTCCGCGGTTTCTTTTATGCCTTTATTGATTGTCTGGGCTTTTTTAGATATAGTTTTGGTTTGGTATTTTTCCAAAAGAGGAGGTTTTTCTTCCAGGATTCCGCGTTTTCATCTTTCCCGTTTTGAAATTGTTATGCTTTCATTTATAGGTTTTATTATTTTGGTAACTCTGGTTATAGCTTTAATCGCTCCTCCTAATAATTGGGATGCTTCAACCTATCATATGGCAAGAGTTGCGCACTGGGCGCAGAATAAAAGTGTTGCTTATTATCCTACCCATATTATTAGGCAGTTATGCTACAGCCCGGGAGCGGAATTTATCGTCCTTAATTTTCAGGTTTTGGCTGGAAGCGACAGGTTTGCTAATTTAGCTCAGTGGGTAAGTATGTTCGGATGCCTTATCGGAGCGAGCCTGATAGCTAAATTCTTAGGCGCAAACCGGATAATACAGATATTCGCATCTCTTATCTGCGCGGCTGTTCCAATGGGCATCCTCCAATCGTCAAGCGCTCAGAGTGATTATGCTGTTTCTTTCTGGCTGGTTTCTTTTGTTTGTCTGGGGTTATTGTCCTTTGTAAAGAACAGCAGGGTGTTTATACCTGCCTGTGGTATTGCCTTGGGGCTTGCCTGGTTTACAAAAGGGAGCGCGTATCTTTATTCTTTGCCTTTTCTTATTTGGTTCCTTGTTAAGTGGTTTAAGAAATATAGGCTTAAGGGGTGGAAACCCTTAGTAATAGTTTTTGTCTTAGCTTTGAGCGTCAACAGCGGGTATATTACGCGTAATTATAAATTGTTTCATAAACCTTTCTTTGCCGGAGAATACCCGATATACAATTCTCCGTTGACTTTCAGGACTTTCTTGTCAGGAGTAAGCAAGAATGTTTCTCTGCATTTAGGCACTCCTTTTCATTCTATAAATAAGGCTGTTTATTCAGCCCTTCTTAAATTCCATAAGTTAATTGGTGTAGATATCAATGACCGGGCTCTTGATTTTAAAGACAGGCCCTTTTCTTTGCCGGGCCTTTCCTTTAATGAAGACATAGCCGGAAATTTTTTGCATATTATACTTGTATTTATTTCTATTTTAATCTGGGCGGCGGTAAAAAGAGTCAGGAAGAAACCTTTAAACGGATATTTGTTAGCATCTCTGAGCGGGTTTCTTTTGTTATGTTGGATAGTTAAATGGCAGGAATGGGGGACACGTTATCACCTCCCTTTTTTTGTCCTTTTCTCGCCGGTCATTGCCTCAATTCAGGGGAAAGTATTAAAGCAAAAGACTTTAAAGGCTCTTTTTCTGGTAATTTTTATTTTCTGTTCACCCTGGGTTTTATTTAATCAAACACGTCCGCTTATTTCTAAAAACATATCCATTCTCAACACTCCGAGGGCAAAACTTTACTTTGTAAACTTCCCTTATTTAGAAAAACCGTATAACAAGGCAGTTGATTTTATTGCCCAAAAAGGTTATCGTAAAATAGGCTTGGTTTTAGGCGAGGATGAATGGGATGATTGGGAATACCCTTTATGGGTGCTTTTAAAAGACAGAGATAAAGGATCGGAGATTCGGCATATAGATATAAAAAACATATCTAAAGCCTTAACCCGTTCCTTTTCTCCCGATGCCATTGTTTGTATAACCAGGGTATCAGGATTAAGTAAAGTTTACAAATATACAGCTCTTA
This sequence comes from uncultured Planctomycetia bacterium, assembly GCA_964609315.1. Taxonomy (GTDB): domain Bacteria; phylum Omnitrophota; class Gorgyraeia; order Duberdicusellales; family Duberdicusellaceae; genus CAZSRG01. Next base: position 7,793 of record CAZSRG010000014.1, on the reverse strand, counting down.
TGAAGCATATTAAATCCTTCGGCCCGGTTAGTGTTTTAACCGGCCCAAAGATAAAATACCCGGCAGGTAAGTAAGAATGGATAAAGGTTTTTTAAAGAAACAGGAAATACTATTTGTTTTTGTCTTTCTTATAGCCCTTGCCCTGCGTGTTAACCTGGCATTGGTTAACCAGGAAGCTAATGACCCTCATTTCGAAGTCATCAAGATAATTAAAGACCAAGGTAAGATACCCCGTGTATCTGACTGCTGGGAATGTTTTCATCCTAAACTTTATTACTTGGTTACAGCTTTTGTTTTAAAAGTAATTCCGGTTAAGGCTGTTTCTGACCAGATAAGGGTTGCTCAGCTTATAAACTGCGCGGCCGGAATACTGACTCTTTGGATTATATTCCTTTTTCTTAAACAGAAAGTCCCGGATATAAAACTCAGGTTTCTTTCTTTTTCTTTGATAGCTTTAAACCCAAAGTTCATAGGAGTAAACGCCCAGGCAAGTAACGATTCTTTTGTTATCCTTTTTGCCTCCTTAGTTATTTATCTTACTTACAGGCTGCTTTTGACTTCGGACAAAAAGTATTTTTGGGGAATAACTTTATTTACTGTTTTAGCTGGAGTGACTAAGGCTAATGGTTTGGTTTTGTTTTTCGCTGCCGCGGGTACTTTTATCCTGAATGTTTTTTTATATCCTGCTGGTCCTTTAAAAAGAAGGTATTTGAGATACCTTGCTTTATTTATTCTTATTTTTTCTTTAACTGTTCCTTATTTTGGGCAGTATATTGAAAAGTACAAGAACTACGGCACACCTTTCCAAATCAATGTTCCTCATGAGCCTTTACCTCATCTTTTTAAGAAAACCTATGTAAAACGGCCGGGGGTTACTTCTATCGCTGATTCTTATTTTACTTTTAGGCTGGGCAACTTAATTAAATACCCTTTTACTTCTAACTATAGAAAGTTCTTCCCTTTGCACCGGACTTCTTTATGGACAAATCTTTACGGCAGGGCGAATTCCACTCATTTTGATATGTGGCCTCAATCTTGGTCTATCCGCAGCCGAAAAGTTTTAAACCTTGGCAGGGCCATCTTTATTTTCGCCTTGGTTCCCGCTCTCATTTTCTTAATCGGTTTAATAAAAGGGATTAAGAATGCGGCAGGAATATTTATAAAAAGGGAAAGAAGCCCTAACCTTCTTTCTGAAGGGTTGGTTTTTGATATATTCCTATGGGGATATTTGTTTTTTATCATTGCTCTTACTTTGGTTTTGAGGGATAGCTCGGCAATGAAAGTCATATATATTTATCCGGCGCTCTTGCCCTTTGTTGTTATGTTTATCCGCGGTTACAGGATATTTGAGAAGATAGGGGCAAAGTATCCTGTTTTTATTTTTGTTGTTGATTTATTTTTTCCTATTTTATGTGTTTTGTATTCGGCTGATGTCCTTAGCCTGATAATGCAGTTATCTCATTGAAAGCTGTCTGAAATGAACTACCTCGCAGCAAGCTGCGAGGTATCAAAAACTTTTCCAAAAAAGGAAACGCAGCAAGCCGCGGGGAATTAAACCATAGATCCTTCGACTCCCTTCGGCCGCTCAGGATCAATTCGGCTATAGACTTTTTCTTCGAAAAAGTCTAAGTCTCCATTGATTCAAAAAGCTCTCTTTACACCTTTGCCCTGAATATGTATAATGAAGCGGTATTTTAAGAAAGATAGCGAATGACAGGTTCACCGGTGCTTATGCCGCATGTTTTCTGTAAACTGTGGGCTATGCAATGGAGAAATCGAAGGAATCAGCGTAAGCTGTATAGCGCAGAAAGGGAGGTGTTTTTATGAATAAGGATTACTGGGTTATAGGGATAGTGATGGGAGTAGGGATTATTTTGGTTTTTCTCTTCTTTGGCCACGGCAAGACAAAAGGGCTTGGACAGGGATTATTAGGCGGCGATGTCGGAAGGTATGAACTCTTTTTCAGTCCTAATCCGGATAAACAGGTTTTCTTAGTAGATACTCTCAAGGGGCTGACTTGGAAGATGAAGAAAGATACAGTTTCCGGCAGGGAGAAATTCTCAGCCCTTACAGTTGAAGGGCTGGCTATTGCTCCTGTTGATAAGCTGGATAACATCAAAAGGATGTCTGAACAGATAAAAAAGACTAATCCTAATTACAAACTGCCGATTGATGCTGTCCGTGACGCCACAAAATATAAATTAGAGCAATAGGTCAAAGATATTCTAATCTAATTGCCGGATTTATTTTGTGGCAAGGTTTTAATTCAATGAGACTTAGACTTTTTCGAAGAAAAAGTCTATAGTCGAATTGATCCTGAGCGGCCGAAGGGAGTCGAAGGATCTATGGTTTAATTCCCCGCAACTTGTTGCGAGAGAATTATAAAGAATAACTCTTTGATACCCCGTAGCTTGTTGCGGGGTAATTCAATTAAAGGCTGCTGTGCTTTAGCTGACTGAGTTGTAATTGAGGTAAGTAATGAGGAAGGGTTAGTGGCAGAGGAAAATTCACGCGTATATAAACTATTCTCTAAATTCCTAACTTTGTTAGGAACGGTTGAACTTCTTTCCGCTTTCTTTGTGACTTCCTATATCTACAAGTTTTGGAATCTCCGTCCGGTCTCTTACCGGATAGTCTCAGTTGACAGCATTGTTTTAAAGTACCTTTCCTGCAGTGTTGTTTTAGGCCTGATAACTTTATTTTTTGGTGTTTATCTTTCTAAGAAAAGGAAGGAAATATTTTACAGCATCTCTATTCTATTTGTTTTTATCTCTGTCTTGGTTTTGACTGACAGGCTTATATTGGTTAAATTCGGCCTTCCCCCTTGGATTCCCGATACCCGCCGTCATTATAAAAACAGGCCTTATCTTAAAGGTATATATAAGGCAAAGACATGGAAAGGGGAAATTATCAATGCGGTTTCAAGGACTAACCGGTATGGATACCAAGACGATGATTTCTCTCAACGAAAGCCTAAAGGAGAATTGAGAGGTGTTATGTTAGGCGATTCCGCGGCTTTAGGATATGGAGTTGACCCTTCAGATACTTATTCCAACCAGTTGGAGAAGATGCTTAGAAAGGCCGATAAGAAGTATAGAACTTATCAGATAATAAATACAGGGGTTGCCGGATATTCTACTTTTCAGGAGTATTATGTCTTTAAGGAAGCTTTGAAATTTAAACCGGACTTTGTAACTTTAGGCTTTTCAATGAACGATATTGTTGAGCCATTCTTAGTAAATACGGATTTTGGAGGAGCGGGATTTGATTACCATCATGTCCGCCAGTCGGCAAATCCTTTAATCGGATATCTACTTAATGAAACCGGTTTGGGCAGGTTAATTCAGAGATTAAACCCTCCGCCTGATTTAGTAACTAAGAATATCGGAACAATCAAAGAAGCCGCGATGTATTCAGACACCGACCCGCGTTTTATAACAGCATGGAAGAGAATTCTTAATGACCTTTCAAAGATATACCGTCTTGCTGATGATAACCATATAAAGATTATCCTCCTCATATTTCCCTGCACTTATCAGTTGGGAGATATCCATGCCCAAGTCCCTCAAAAGATCTTGATAAATAATGCCAAGAAACATAACGTTGATGTTATTGATTTCACGAAAGTGTTTGAGTCTATTGTAAGCCGGTCATTAGTTTATGAAAAAGGGTCTTCTAAGAAAGAGATGAATACACTGGCAAATAAAGAGATAGAGAAATATTATCTTGATACCGATCATTTTTCCGAAGAAGGGCACAGGGTTGTAGCTTTAAGGCTTTTGAAGCTCTTAACTAAAGATAAAAGAATAAAGAAGAAATAAGCGGGAAAATTAAGGATGACTGAAAAGAAAATGTTTATAGAAAAGTTTGCTGAAAAGATAAGTTATATTCTTTCTTATTTAATCTTTACATTGGTTTTATATTTACTGCTGGATAAACTGGATAAAATCCCCGTTTCCTGGACTTTTTTCCATATAGGAGCAATAACTTTGGGAATTGTTTTGACGGGTTCAATTATCCGGAGAGTGTTTTTATGAGCGCGGTATCCAGATTTTTTAAGGGGTTATCTTTGGGGTCAAAATCTTTCGGCAAAGACCTGAGTTCTTTTGTTAACGCTGTCATTTTATCGATTGTTTATTTTCTTGGTATAGGCGTTATTTCTATAATTGCCAAGCTGTTTAGGAAAAATTTTCTTGAGATGAAACCCTCAGATGGAAAAGATGGTTACTGGTCCGATTTAGATATAAAAAAGAGGCCGGTAGAGAATTATTACCGCCAGTTTTAAGATTAACCGGGAAAATGCTGTACCCTATACCCTTGCGGGCACAGGCGGGCAAATAATGCTAACCGCATTATTTGGGTTAAGCATATAGTTATGGAAATAGATAAAAAAGCACAGAAATTCTATAACCAAAATCCTTTTCCCGATTACACCTTAGACAGGTTCGATGATAAAGAAGAGCTTGCTCTTTCGGCAGGGCAGTTTTCCAGAATTCTTGACAGAAGTATACCTCAGGAAGCGTCTATTATTGATGTAGGGACAGGGACAGGCCAGATGTCGGCATTTCTTTCCTTAAGGAGGAAGTGCGTTTGGGGAGTTGATTTTTCCAACAGTTCTATACATAAAGCAGGCCTGTTAAAAGAAAAGCTAAAGTTAGACAGCTGGAACATTAAGAAGCTGGACATAATGAATTTAAAAGAGATTGATGCTTTCCCTTTGAAGTTTGATTACCTCTTGTGTTTAGGCGTCTTACACCACACATCCAATCCTTATTTAGGATTCAAGAACATCTTAAAATTGCTTAAACCCGGAGGCTATGTGGCAATAGGCTTATACAATAAATTCGGGCGCATACCGCATAAAATAAGAGTTTTTTTGGCAAAGACAATCTTCAAGAACAACAGCAGGGTGAAAGAGTCCTTTATAAAAATGCAGATAGAAGATATTCGGGATAAGGCAAAAGTTGAAGACTGGTGGCATGACCAGTTTCTACATCCTCATGAAACCTCGCATAGTTTAGGCCAGGTTTTGAGCTGGTTTAAAAAGAATGATATTGAGTATTACCAGTCTCTTCCCTCAGCTAAACTTTTTGACCAAAGCGATTTAGGTATTTCCGGAGTATGGAATAACTATAAGGAAAACTATCCCTATTTACCTGTCCGGGTATGGAAACAGCTGCTTTGGGTTTTTTCTATACAGCGCGAAGGGGGATGCTGGATAACCTTTGGAAGAAAGAAGAAATGAGCACTTATATTTTAGGAATAAGCTGTTACTACCATGATGCCTCAGCCGCTCTGTTGAAAGATGGAGAAATTGTGGCAGCCTCTGATGAAGAGAGGTTTACCAGAATAAAACACGATACCTCTTTTCCCATAAATGCAATAGCATATTGCCTCAAAAGCCTGAATATAACCATTAAGGATATTTCGTTTATTGGTTTTTATGAAAAGCCGTTGTTGAAGTTTGAACGGATACTCTACCAGCATTTAGAGAGTTTCCCTTTAAGTTTAGGGACTTTTCTTAAGGCTATGCCTTCCTGGTTTGGCAAAAAACTGAAGATAATTACTGAGGTCCGTAAAAGGTTGAAATATTCCGGAGATGTCCTTTTCATTGAACATCATTTAGCCCACGCGGCCAGCGCGTTTCTTGTCAGCCCTTTTAAAGAAGCGGCGATCCTTACGGTTGACGGGGTAGGTGAATGGACAACTACCGCCTTTGGATTTGGTGAAGGCGAAGATATCCGCTTGATTAAAGAAATAAAGTTTCCCAGTTCTTTAGGGCTTCTTTATTCTACAATAACCGCTTACTTGGGGTTTAAGGTTAACAATTCGGAATATAAAGTTATGGGCCTTTCTGCTTACGGAAATATGAACCGGAAGATGAATCCTTATTACGCTAAATTGAAGCAGGTTATTGATATAAAGAAAGACGGCAGTTTTTGTATGGATATGAGTTACTTCGCTTACTCTTATGCGAATAAGATGCCTTCAAAAAAGTTGTGCCGGTTATTGGGAGGCAGAGAGAGGAAACCTGAAACAGAAGTTTTGAAAAGGCATATGGATATTGCTTCTGCTCTGCAAATGGTATATGAAGACGCTTTCTTTCTGTCTGTGAACCATGTTTACAGCCGGACAAAATGCCGGAATCTGGTTTTAGCCGGAGGAAGCGCTTTAAACAGCGTAGCTAATGGTAAAATAGTAAGCAATTCTCCTTTTGAACAGGTTTGGATACAGCCCAACGCTTCTGACGGAGGGACAAGCATGGGCGCTGTTTCTTACATTTACAATTCAATCTTGGGCAACAAACGCAGTTTTGTTTTAGACAACGCTTACCTCGGGCCTGAATTCAGCGATAAAGAAATAGAGTATTTTTTGAATGAAAACGGAATATCTTATTCTGTCTTTAAAGATACAGCTGAATTGATTGAAAAAACAGCGGGCCTAATTTATGATAATAATGTCGTTGGCTGGTTTCAGGGGAGGATGGAATGGGGCCCGCGCGCTTTAGGAAACAGGAGTATTTTAGCTAATCCCTGTAATCCCGACGCGAAAAGAATTTTGAATGAGAAAGTAAAACACAGGGAAAAATTCAGGCCGTTTGCTCCGGCAGTTTGTGAAGAAGATGTCTTCGACTATTTTGAAGCTGATGCTTTCCTTCAGAAACCCTCTGATTTTATGCTCCTGGTTTATCCGGTAAAAGAGGAAAAGAAGAAGGAAATCCCTTCGGTAACTCATGTTGATGGAAGCGGCCGCCTTCAGGTGGTTAAAGAAAAAAATAACCCTTTGTTTTATAGATTAATCAAGGAGTTTGGCAGAAAGTCAGGTACTCCTGTTGTGATTAATACTTCTTTCAATATTAGGGGAGAGCCTATTGTATGCGCCCCAGATGATGCATATAGGTGCATGATGGGAACAGGGATAGACTTTTTAGTTATGGGCAAGTTCCTAATAAAAAGAGGGGACAATTTACTTTTAAAAGATACAAGCGACAAGAGACAATAACCAATTAATGATCGAGAAACAATAACTAAATAAATTCCAAATTCCACTATTCAAGATTGAAACTTATTTTTTGTTTGGTATTTGATTATTGGTTATTGTTTGTATCTTGTATTTTGGTGATTGGTTATTGAAATAATCGGTTATTGTGATTTAAACTTGAATAGTTCCGATAATGTGAACAATTCAACGAGGAGGTCTTATGCCGGCGAATAAACCTTTAATTGTGGAAATATGGGATTTTCTTAAAGTAAGAAAAGCATGGTGGATTGCTCCTTTAGTTATTCTTCTTATTATTACGGCTCTGTTAGTGATATTTGTCCAGAGTAGTTCAATATTGTCTCCCGCTCTCTACGCCTTATTTTGATAGAACATTTTTAATCAATTCGGCTATAGACTTTTTCTTCGAAAAAGTCTATAGCCGAATTGATCCTGAGCGGCCGAAGGGAGTCGAAGGATCTAGGGTTTAATTCCCCGCGGCTTGCTGCGTTTCCTTTTTTGGAAAAGTTTTTGATACTTCGCAGCTTGCTGCGAGGTAGTTCATTTAACCCAAATAATGCGGTTAGCATTATTTGCCCGCCTGTGCCCGCAAGGGTATAGATAGGGCCTTCCCATATTTTCCATTGGAAAATATGGGAAGGCCGGGGTTACCTAAGGGGAAAATGCTGTGTACTTTTTAGTACGACCTCTGTTTAATGCAGCTATTTAGGCTGCCGGGCGTTATGAGCATTCTGCGCTTTCAAGTGCGAAGCCTGCCCGCTTGTGCCCGCAAGGGTATAGGGTACAGCATTTTC
>CAZSRG010000013.1:0-25272 GCA_964609315.1 uncultured Planctomycetia bacterium | reverse complement strand
TTAATTCCCCACAGCTTGCTGCGTTTCCTTTTTTGGAAAAGTTTTTGATACCTCGTAGCTTGCTGCGAGGTAGTTCATTTGTTATAGATGATTAGGGAGAAAAATAAATATGCAGGCGGTTATGGCAAAGAAAAAAGATGATTTGGATAATTTAAAGAGGCTGCAGAATATAAGAAATATCGGCTTTATTGCCCATATAGATGCCGGCAAAACGACTACTACAGAACGGGTTCTTTTTTATGCCGGAAGGACTTATAAATTAGGCGAAGTTGATGATGGGACCGCTGTTACCGACTGGATGTCTCAGGAAAAAGAGAGGGGTATTACAATAACTTCCGCTGCTACTTACTGTTTGTGGAAAAACAATGCGGTCAACATCATAGATACCCCCGGCCATGTAGATTTTACCGCTGAAGTAGAGCGTTCCCTAAAAGTATTAGACGGCTGTGTGGTAATTCTCTGCGCTCAGGGAGGTGTTGAGCCTCAGTCAGAAACTGTTTGGCGCCAGGCTGATAAATATAATATTCCCAGGATAGTTTTTGTAAATAAAATGGACAAAATAGGGGCTGATTTCTTTAATTGCGTAAGAGAAGTAAGAGAAAAACTGAAGGCTTATCCTTTAATAATGCAGCTGCCGGTGTATAAAGACGATTCTTTTTCCGGGATAATCGATCTGCTTAAAGAAAAAGCTGTTTATTTTGAAGACGATGGGACAAAGGTTTCATATTCTCCTTATCCTCAGGATATGGAAACTGAGGTTAGAAAATACAAGGATAAAATGATTGATTTGCTTTCTTCATACGATGATTCAATTATGGAACGTTTCTTAGAAGGGAAAGAGATGCCTGAAGCTAAGTTAATAGATTCAATCCGCAAGTTAACCTTAAGCCGTAAGCTTGTTCCCGTGTTTTTAGGTTCAGCTCTTAAGAATGCCGGTATTCAGCTCCTTCTTGACGGGATTTGCCGGTTTCTTCCTTCGCCTTTGGATCTTAAATCCGTTACCGGGTTTGATTATAAACACAATATTAGAGAGATTGAGATGAAAACAGATGCCTTTTTTTGCGGGCTGTGTTTTAAAGTTGCTGTTGATCCTTATGTCGGAAAACTGCATTATGTCCGGGTTTATTCAGGAAGAGTTAAGGCTGGAGATTATATCTATAATTCGACCAAAAAGTGTAAAGAGAGAATAAACAAAATTGTAAGGATGCATTCAAACAAACAGGAAATAAAAGATGAAGCCTTGTGCGGCGATATTGTTTGTTTCGCGGGATTGAAGGATACTGTAACCGGAGATACCCTTACAGGGGGGAATCAGAAAATTATTCTGGAAAAAGTCAGTTTCCCTGAACCGGTTATTTCTCAGGCTATTGAACCTAAATCTCAGGCTAATCAGGACAAACTCTCATTCGCTTTGTCCAGGCTCTCCGAAGGAGACCCTACTTTTAAAACATCTTATAATACTGATACCGGGCAGACTATAATTTCCGGGATGGGGCAGCTTCATTTAGAGATTATGGTAGATAGAATATTGCGGGAATTTAATATCCCTACGCATGTTGGAAGGCCGCAGGTGGCTTTTAAAGAAACTATTACTAAAAAAACTACTGTTAGCGGGAAATTTATCCAGCAGTCAGGAGGCAAAGGCCAGTACGGACATGTAGTTTTGATTCTTGAACCTATTGATGAAGGAAAGATAGTGTTTGTTAATCAAATCAAGAAAGGGGCTATCCCCCGTGAATTTATCCCGTCTGTAGAAGAAGGAGTTAGAGAAGCCGCCAAGAGCGGAGTATTGGAAGGTTACCCTGTAACAAAAATAAAGGTCAGTTTAGTAGACGGGTCTTTTCACGAGGTTGATTCTTCGGAATTATCATTTCAGATGGCCGGGAATATTGCTTTTGTTGACGGACTCAAAAAAGCTAAGCCTGTTCTTTTAGAACCTGTTATGAAGTTAGAGGTATTCGTTCCCGATGAATATTTAAGCCAGGTAATAGGGGACTTGAACGCGAAGAAAGCAAAAATAATTTCTATAAGCGATAAAAACAATATTAAACTTATTGAATCAGATGTGCCTCTGCGTGAGCTGTTTAATTACGCGGATGTATTGAGGAATCTTACTCAGGGCAGAGGGACTTATACAATGGAACCTAAATTTTATGACAGGGTTCCTGAAAATATTATGCATAAGATAAGAGGAGATTATTCTCTTTGATGCTATCAAAGTTTTATAGAAAGACGCGGGCAGGCTAAACAATATCAAATGTTCAAAACAGAAAAATGCAAAATCCAAAACAAAATTTAGAACATTTGAAATTAGGATTTGGAATTTGTTTAAGATTTAGAATTTAGAGATTAGGATTTGGTTATGATTTTCCGCCTGAAGCAGATCAGCCTATGGCTGAAGGGTTTAGAGTTTTAGGAAAGAGAAATAGTTTTGACAATACTTTATTTTTAAGAAGGAGGTGGGATTATGGCAAAGGAGAAGTTTGTCCGAAATAAGCCGCATGCCAATATAGGAACCATTGGGCATGTGGATCACGGTAAGACAACATTGACTTCGGCCATTACAAAGCTCTTAGCTAACCAGGGTAAAGCGGCAGCGATGAAGTACGAAGATATTGATAAAGCTCCTGAAGAAAAGGAAAGAGGGTTGACTATCAATATTTCTCATGTTGAGTATGAGACTGAAAAACGCCATTATGCTCATATTGATTGTCCCGGACATGCCGATTACATCAAAAATATGATTACCGGAGCAGCTCAGATGGATGGGGCAGTTTTGGTAGTGGCGGCAACTGACGGACCTATGCCTCAAACACGCGAGCACATTCTTTTAGCGCGCCAGGTGAATGTCCCTGCTATTGTTGTGTTTATTAACAAAGTTGACCAGGTTGATGATCCTGAACTTATTGACTTGGTAGAAGTTGAAGTAAGAGAACTGTTGTCAAAGTATGAATTCCCCGGAGATAAAATTCCTATTGTTAAAGGATCTGCTCTGAAAGCTTTAGAAGAAATGGATAAAGGTAATTTTGACGGAGATAACTGTAAGGCGGTTTCTGCGCTTCTAAAGGAGATTGATAACTATATACCTGATCCTAAACGTGATGTTGATAAACCGTTTCTTATGGCAGTTGAAGATGTTTTTTCAATCTCCGGAAGAGGCACAGTCGGAACCGGGCGTATTGAACGGGGGAAAATTAAAGTCAGTGAAGAAGTTGAACTCGTAGGTATTCATCCTGAAATCAAGAAAACCGTTGTTACCGGTATTGAAATGTTCCGCAAAATTTTAGATGAGGGAATTGCCGGTGATAATGTAGGCTTGCTTTTTAGGGGTATTGAAAAAGAAGGGATTGAAAGAGGTATGGTTGTAGCCAAACCGGGATCAATCACTCCTCATACAAAATTTAAAGCCCGGGTATATTCTTTAAAGAAAGAAGAAGGCGGAAGGCATACTCCTTTCTTTAAGGGATACAGGCCGCAGTTTTATTTTAGGACAACAGATGTTACCGGAACAGTAACATTACCTGAAGGAGTTGAAATGGTTATGCCCGGAGACAATTCGGAACTTTCCGTAGAACTTATTCAACCGGTTGCTTTGGAAAAAGAGCTGCGTTTTGCCATTCGTGAGGGAGGCCGGACAGTAGGAGCCGGAGTTGTGACCGAAATTATCGCCTGAGATATTGCTGATGAGAGGACGCTAATTACCGCGAATAGGAAATGCTAAATTACGCTAATTTGAAAGGAAATAAATTAGCGGCAATTAGCGTTAAAGCGGTAATTAGCGTTTAAAAAGGGTTATTTATGGAAAAGATAAGGATTAAACTTAAGGCTTACGACCACAGGGTATTAGACCAGTCAACTCATGATATTGTAGAAACAGTCTTACGGACAGGGGCGAGCGTTTCAGGGCCGATTCCTCTTCCTACAAGGAAAAAAGTCTATACGGTATTGAGAGCTCCTCATGTAAATAAGAAGTCCCGGGAACAATTTATGTCCGCGGTCCATAAGAGAGTTTTAGAGTTAAGAGAGCCAACAGCTAAAACAGTGGATGCTTTGAGGAAGCTTAATTTACCTGCTGGTGTCAATGTGGAAATTACCCAGAAAGTTGATTAGCCTTGCTCGAATTTCAGAGATTATTTTTACTCTGTTAGAGAAGTCCTTTCTAACGGAGCAAAAGGGCTTTGTCTTCTAACGGGATTTGCTTGATTGGGAATTAATCTTGTTTTGAATAAAGTTGATAAAAAGGTAGAAACCCCAGTTAAAATCTGGTATAATTACGCCCTTTGGTAATAGGGGCTGTTTTAGAAAGTTTAAAGGTATAGGAATAATGGTAGAAGCCATCTTCGGAAAAAAGATAGGGATGACTCAGCTGTTTGATAACAGGGGAATTGCTGTTCAGGCAACGGTTCTTGAAGCAGGGCCCTGCACGGTTATTGCCGAGAAGGAATATAAAAACAAGAAAGCCTGTCTCATTGGGTATCAGGAAGTTACTAAAAAACGCCGGCAAAATAAACCAATGTCGGGGTATTTTCAGAAAGCAGGAGTTCCTTATTTCCGCCACCTAAAGGAAATAAGAAAAATTGATGAAAAACCTTTTGAAAAAGGTATGCAGTTGGGAGCTGATTTGTTTAAGGAATCGGAGAAAGTGAATATACAGGCAAAATCAATAGGCAAGGGTTTTCAGGGAGGGATGAAACGTCATAATTGGTCAGGACAGCCTAAATCGCATGGGTCAACCACTCATAGAAGGATAGGTTCAACTGGAGCAAGCGCTTATCCCAGCAGAATAGTTAAGGGCCTTCATATGCCCGGGCATTTAGGAAATGAGACAATTACGGTGAAAAATATGACCGTAGTTAAAGTTGATAAAGAGAAAAACCTTATTTTTGTTAAAGGGAGTTGTCCCGGACATAAAAATACATTGGTTTTAATAAAAAAAGTGCTGCCGTATAATAGCAGCAATGTTTGATTCTATGGTACTAATGCGGCTAATCGTTGTAATCATATAATTATAATCGCTGTAATCAGGAATTGTTGACGACGAAGAAGTCAACAGTTCCAAAGAAGGTAATTTGAAGAGACTGATGGAAAAAGAAGTTGTTGATTCTGAGGGTAAGGTTGTTGATAAAATTGCTTTAAGAGATGAGTTTTTTGGCGTAAAGATTAATATGTCATTGCTTCATCAAACTGTTACGTCTTATTTGGCTAATCAGAAATCAATGAAGATTGCCTCAGCTAAAACCCGCGCGGAAGTAAAGGGGAGCGGAGCAAAACCCTGGAGGCAGAAAGGCACCGGCAGGGCAAGGGTAGGAGATAAACGTAATCCTCTCTGGGTAAAGGGGGGAGTAGTTTTCGGTCCTGAACCCAGGAGGGTATACAAAAAAATACCGGTAAAAATGAAAGCCGGGGCTTTGGGTTCAGCTTTGAGCGCAAAATGTAAAGACGGCAGTATGGTAATTTTAGATAGTTTGCCATGTCCTTTAAATAAAACAAAAGATTTTGCTGATTTGCTTAAAAAACTCAAAATAACCAAGAAGTCTGTGTTTGTTGATACCGGTTTTTCTCAGGAATTGAGGAGGGCATCTTCTAACTTAAAGGATGTTAGCCTAGTGAGAGCTTCGGATTTGAACGCTTATTGGGCTTTAAACTGCAGGAATTTAGTGATTACCAGGAAAGGTATCCATGTTTTAGAAGAAAGGTTGTCAAAGAAATGAACGGTTCTTATGATGTCATAAAATCTCCTCTAGTTACGGAAAAACTTCAAAGGGAGTCTTCTTTGGGGGTATATGGTTTTTTAGTGAATAAGAAAGCCAACAAGATTGAAATCAGGAAGGCCTTGAAAGATATTTATAAAGTAGACGTAATTAAAGTAAATGTGATAAATATGCCGGGGAAAACCCGCAGGCTGCGTTTCAAAGAAGGGCGTACTCCTTCATGGAAAAAGGCAGTTGTCCGGTTAAAAAAAGGCCAGACTATAGATTTAGCATAAGTACTGTTAGGGGTTGTAAGAAAGATGAGGAAATTATTGATTTTAGAGGTTAATTTATATCGTGAAAGGAAAGGGTAGGGAAATCCTAACTCCTAAATTCTAAATCCTAAACAAACTCAAAATGAAGAAAATCCAAAATCCAAAACAATATAAATATAAAAGACAATGAATATCTTGAGTTTTGTGTTTGTGATTTTGGATTTATTTAGGATTTCGGGTTTAGAGTTTAGAGTTTTTAAAGCTAAGGGAAAATATGGGTACTCGTAAACTAAAACCAAGAACTCCGGGAATGCGGTTTTCAGTGGTTTCTGATTTCAGCGAAATCACTAAAAGGCCGCCGCATAAACCCCTTCTAAAATCTATAACTAAGAGCGGAGGGAGAAATAACAGGGGCAGAATTACTGTCCGCAGGAGAGGCGGAGGACACAAACGCCGTTACCGCCTGATTGATTTTAAACGTGATAAGTTTGATATGTCAGCTAAAGTAATAGCGGTAGAGTATGATCCTAACCGGAGCGCCAGGATTGCCCTGATTGAATACGAAGATAAAGAGAAAAGGTATATCCTTTGGCCTAAAGGAGTATCCGTAGGAGATAATCTTATAAGCGCAGAAGACCATCAGGCTGAAATAAAATCCGGCAATGCTATGAAATTACGGCACATACCTTTAGGAAATTTCGTCCACAATTTAGAAATGCATCCTTCTAAAGGAGGTGTTTTGGCTAGAAGTGCCGGAAGTTGGGCGCAGCTCATGGCAAAGGAAAAAGGGTATGCTCAATTGAAGCTTCCTTCGGGAGAAATACGCCTTGTTTCTGAGGAATGCCGGGCGACACTAGGCCAGGTAGGAAATATTGAACATTCTTCGTTGGTTTTTGGAAAAGCCGGAAGAATACGCTGGCTTGGACGCCGGCCTAAAGTAAGAGGCGTGGCAATGAACCCAATAGACCATCCTCATGGAGGAGGAGAAGGAAAAGCAGGACAGGGAAATCCTCATCCTGTTACACCCTGGGGAAAACCTACTAAGGGAGGGAAAACCCGTAAACCCAAGAAAAAAAGCAGTTTATTTATTGTCAAACGCAGGACGAAAGGCAAGAGAAGAGGATAGATATGAGCAGGTCATTAAAGAAAGGGCCGTTTGTAAGCGAGAAGTTGGTAAAGAAAGCAGAGTTGACCAGAGAACGGGGATCCCGCAATCCGATCAAAACATGGGCGAGAAGTTCAATGGTTATGCCTGAGTTTGTGGGATTAACTTTTGCTGTTCATGACGGGAGAAAACACATACCGGTTTTTATAACAGAATCAATGGTCGGACACCGTTTAGGAGAATTCGTCCCTACCCGGACTTTCCGCCAGCATGGGGGCATAAGAGTTAAGAAAGCTACCGAAAAGAAATAATGAAGTATATTTTAACAAGCAACAAGATACAAGAAACAATGACCAAATAATAATCAATAACCAAATGCCTTGCCAAAGGCGAGTCCGCCTCTGGCGGGAAATTACCAAAAAATATAATAAGGATCAAAATAATCGGATTGTTTGATGATTAATTATTGATTATTGAAATTTGCCTGCCTCGTTAGATGTAACAACAGGAATTATCTAACGGGGTGAATATCTTGTATCTTGGCCATTGTATCTTATTATTAAAGTTTTTGAAAGTTTTTTGCCATTTTGTGATATTAGCCCATAGAATTTAAGAAAGAATCGGAGTAATTAGTATGATTGCTAAAGCCAGTACGAAATATTTAAAGATATCTCCGAGAAAAGCAAATGAAGTATTAAAGCTTTTCAGAGGGAAAATGGTAAATTATGCTTTGCAGTCTTTGCCTCATATTAATAAAAAGGCGGGATACCATCTTTTAAAATTGTTAAAGTCAGTTGTAGCCAATGCCCGGAATAGCGGGCTGGATCCAGTTAATATGGATAATGTATATATTTCTAAACTTGTAGCTAATTCCGGGCCGGTCATCAAACGGTTTCGATCCGCTCCTTTTGGAAGGGCGGTCCAGGTACTTAAACGCACTTCTCATATTGAAGTGGAATTGGATTTAGCTAAGAAGGGATAATTTTTATGGGACAAAAAGTTCATCCTTATGTTTTACGTATAGGATTTGCCAAAACATGGCAGTCTTTATGGTTTTCCCCGAGAAAAAGAGAATTTGCGGCCTTCTTAGAAGAAGATGTGAAGATACGCAGAGGAATACAAGGGTCTTATCCTAAGGGTTCTATTGCCGGAATTATAATTGAACGGGTATCTTCTGAGGGTATAAGGATTAAAATCCGAACTTCCCGCCCGGGAGTTATAATCGGAAGACGAGGCGGAGATATTGAGAAAGTTAAAGCGCGGGTTGAAGAACTGACTGCCAAGAATGTTAAAATTGATGTAGAAGAAGTTTCAGAACCGGCCTTAGAAGCAAGGCTTATCTCCGAACAAATCGCTTTCCAGCTTATGAAACGCGTGCATTTCCGCAGGGCTATGAAGAAATCAATCGCGAATGCTTTATCAAACGGTTGTCAGGGAATAAAAATCCGCTGTTCAGGCAGGCTGGGCGGAGCTGAAATTGCCCGTTCAGAGGTTTATAAACAGGGTAAAGTCCCTTTGCAGACTTTCCGTTCAGATATGGATTACGCGTATACTATTGCTAAAACAACCTACGGAACAATAGGGATAAAAGTTTGGGTTTACAAAGGAGAAGCTCCTTTAGGGGAATACTTAAACAAAGAAGATAAGAAATCCGAAAAAGACAGTAAACTCCGTTAGAGAACTTCGTTCTTTCTCTAACGGGGTAAAAATAATTGAGGTATACTATGGCTTTTATGCCGAGCCGTTTGAAATACAGAAAAGCCCAGCGTGGCAGGAGGAAAGGCCTCTCTGTAAGCGGGTCTAAAGTGAGTTTTGGCGAATACGGGTTGAAAGCATTGGATTGCGGGGTAATAACCAACCAGCAGTTAGAAATGATACGGATAATTATGGCCAGGGCTTTGCGTAAAGGAGGCAAGTTTTGGATAAGGATTTTTTCCGACAAGCCGATGACTAAGAAACCGGCGGAAACACGTATGGGGAAAGGTAAAGGAGATGTTGATCACTGGGAGGCTGTTATCCGCAGAGGCAGAGTCATTTTTGAAATTGCCGGTGTTCCCTATGAATACGCGCAGTCAATCTTCAGGAATATAACTTATAAGCTTCCTTTTAAAACGAGGTTTGTTGTTAGATGAAAACCGCAGAGCTTAGAAAATTAACTGAGGAAGAGTTAGAAGACAGGATTAAAACTCTGGATAAAGAATTATTTGAGATGAATTACCAAAGGAAATATGGTAAGGTTGAGAAACCGCATTTGTTCAGAGTTAAAAAACGCGAAATTGCCAGGATTCTTACTCTTTTAAAGGAGTTAAAAGATGGAAAATAAACAGAAAGTTTTGGAGGGAATAGTTGTTTCGGATTCTATGAATAAAACAGTTGTTGTAAAAGTCGCGAGGTTTAAGAAGCATGCTCTTTACGGCAAGAAGTTTAAAGTCCATAAGAAATTCAAGGCCCATGACGCGAAGAATGAGGCTAAGAAGGGAAATTTTGTCAAGATAATTGAGTCTAAACCCTATTCAAAGGATAAAAGATTCAAGTTATTAGAAGTTTTGCCCGGAGCGCTTCGTTAGATTTTTATATATCCGCGGCCGCAAACCGCAGCCTTTAGGCTGCGGATGAAAGAGGACTAAGCAGTATTTTACTATACGAAATCACAGGCTAAAGTTTGTGAAGCTTCGTTATCTATCAAGAAGAGGAAGAAACCCAATATGATTTTATTAAGAAGCAGGCTTAAAGTCGCTGATAACACGGGAGCTAAAGAAGTATCCTGCATAGGAGTTATCGGAAAGAAGAATAAACGCAGCGCTTCATTGGGCGATATTATTACCGCTAATGTTAAGGTTTCTGCGGGGGCTGAAGGAATAAAAAAAGGGGAAGTTATAAGGGCGGTTATTGTCCGGACATCTTTTCCGGTTAAACGTAGAGACGGGATCTGTCTGAAATTTGATAAAAATGCTTGTGTAATTATTGATAAACAGGGAAACCCCAGGGGAACCCGTGTTTTCGGGCCGGTAACCAGAGAAATCAGGGATAAGTTTGCCAAAATTGTGTCCCTTGCGCCGGAAGTAATATAAAGATGTATATTCTTTAACAATCAACAAGATACAAGAAACATGAGTTTAAGAATAAAGACTGGAGATTTAGTTGTGGTTTTGAAAGGGAAAGACAGAGGGAAAACAGGCAAAGTGCTTAAAGTTTTTCCCGCGGCTGACAGGGCTATTGTTGAAGGAATAAATATAATTAAGAAACATATGCGCCGGAGGAGTGAACAGCAGCCTTCAGGAATAGTAGAAAGGCCTGCCGCGGTTCATTTTTCCAACCTTGCTCTTTGGTGCGGGCATTGCAAGAAGGGCGTAAGATTCGCGATAAAAATCCTCGATGATAAAAGCAGGATAAGAGTATGCAAAAAATGCGGGGTATCTCTTTAAAATAAGCCTATTATGAAAGAAAAAAAACAGGAGAATATTCCTTATTTGCAGAAGTTATATCTAAATGATATTCTTCCCAAACTTAAAGACAAGTTCGGGTATAAGAATAGCGCTCAAGTCCCCCGTTTGTTAAAGATATCTCTTAATGTAGGCGCTGGTGAAGCAAAAGAAGATGCCAAAATATTGGAAAAAATTAAACGGGATATGTCTTTGATCACCGGGCAGGTTCCCAGAATTACTAAGGCAAGGAAAGCTGTATCAAACTTCAAACTTAGAGAAGGCATGGCAATAGGATGCGCGGTTACTTTGAGAAAGAAAATGATGTATGAATTCTTGGAGCGTTTTATTAGTATTGCCTGTCCTCGTATAAAGGATTTCAGAGGATTTAGCTCGAGGTCCTTTGATAAACAGGGAAATTATACTTTAGGAATAAGCGAACATACAATATTTCCGGAAATAAATTTAGATAAGGTAGAAAAGACATTCGGTATGGATATAACTTTTGTTACCAGTACGAAATCTGACCGGGAAGCTAAAGAATTGTTGAAGATGTTTGGGTTTCCTTTTAGAAGATAGGAGCTGTTTTATGGCTACGACTGCAAAGATTGAGAAGTGGAAGAAAAAGCCGAAGTTCAAAGTGCGTCAGAGAAACCGCTGCCGTTTATGCGGCAGGCCCAGGGGGTATATACGGGATTTTGGGCTTTGCCGCCTTTGTTTTCGCGAACTGGCTTGGCAGGGTCTCATCCCCGGAGTGAAAAAGGCAAGCTGGTAAACTTATTGACGTGAGATATACGGGCACAATGAAGTAAACATAGTTTCTTAAAGATATATAAATGTTGTAGGATTAGAACCGGTCATTGGAGAATAAATCCTAAATACTAAATTCTAAATCCTAAATAAACTCAAAATGAATAAAATACAAAACCTAATGAATTAAAATAAATCTATTGATATAATTTGTTTTGAATTTGAAACATTTGGTTTTTAGATTTATTTAGAGTTTAGAGTTTGAGATTTAGAATTTAAAACTATATATTTTTAAGATTAAGCCTTGCAAGATTGATTCTATGATGTGTATATCTTTGTCATTCAGAGCATTATTAACAGGAAAGAGGAGTAATGAGCAGAACTGATTTGATTTCCGACAGCCTTACAATTATAAGAAACGCGGGATTAGTTAAAAAAGAAGACGCTTTAATTCCTTATTCATCAATTGTTTTAACAGTATGCGATATTCTTAAAAAAGAAGGGTATATTGAGAACTACCGCAAGATAGACGAAAACAAAAAACAAATGATTAAAGTTTACTTAAGATACCGTAATAAAAAGAGCGTGATCAGCAGTATAAAGAGAGTTTCAAAACCCTCGCTTAGAGTATATGTTGATAAATTCAATATCCCCCGTGTATTAAACGGCAGAGGGATAGCTGTTTTGTCTACGTCTAAGGGAGTATTTACCGATAAAGAAGCCCGTAAATTGGGAATAGGCGGAGAAGTATTGCTGCATGTTTGGTAAACAGTCCTCGCTGAAAGAATCAGCTTGAACTTGAGGGAAAGATTATGTCTAAGATAGGGCGCAAGCCGATTAAATTAGATAAAGATATCAAGGTGGAAATAAAAAGCTCCCTGATCTCAGTAGAGGGGCCGAAAGGTAAATTGGGATACCGTATCCCTGATGGGATATCCATACGTAAAGATGGAGATCAGTTAATAGTTGAACGGACTGCCGATACAAAACAGTTAAGGGCTTTTCACGGATTGGTTAGGGCATTGGTATCAAATATGGTTGAAGGTGCTGGGAAAGAGTTTACTAAAGAGCTTGAAATTGTAGGCGTAGGCTATAAAGCTCAGATAAAAGGCGGGACTTTAGTCTTGAATGTGGGATTCTCGCATTTAGTTGAGATCCCTGTGTGGAAAGAACTAAAAGTTTCCTGCCCCGCTTTGACCAGAATAGTTATATCCGGAATAGACAAGCAAAAAGTAGGAGAATTCTCCGCCCGGATAAGAAGGATTATGCCTCCTGAGCCTTACAAAGGTAAAGGCATACGTTATGCGGGAGAACAAGTGCGTAAAAAATTAGGGAAAGCGATGACTAAAGGATAAATTTATAGTATAAAGTTAAAAAATAAAAAAGGGATAGAAATAACCAGGATATATCCTATTTCGAAGTTGAGAGTAATAAAATGAGTAAAATGAGGGAGATAAGGCATAAAAGGGTAAGGCAGAAAATATCAGGGGATATTAACCGTCCCCGTCTTTCTGTTTTCAAAAGTAATAAACATATTTATGTCCAGATAATAAATGATGAAAAAAGGGAAACTATTGTTTCAGCTTCAACATTGGACAAAGAGTTCAAGGTTGAGGGTAGGGCTTCTTCCGATAAAGGGTCAGCTTTAGATTTAGGCAGCTTGATCGCGCAAAGGGCTAAAGATAAGGGAGTAACCCGGGTCTGTTTTGACCGGGGAGGATATAAATATCATGGTAAAGTAAAACAGGTAGCTGACGGTGCAAGGAAAGGCGGGTTGCAGTTCTAATGGATAAAAAAGTCGTTCCGGGATCTAATCCTAAAGAAGAAGTCTTCAGCGAAAAAATTGTTTTTATAAACAGGGTTACTAAAGTTACAAAGGGAGGCAAGAATCTTAGTTTTTCCGCCCTTGTAGTTGTCGGCGACGGGAAGGGAAAAACAGGGTTTGCTTTAGGTAAGGCCCCGGAAGTAGCTAACGCGATACGTAAAGGTATAACTGCGGCAAAGAAAAATTTAATATCCGTCCCTATCAAAGATTCTACTATCCCTCATGAAGTAATCGCTGAATTCGGTTCAGTTAAAGTCCTTCTTAAGCCGGCTTCTTTGGGAACGGGGGTGATTGCTTGTTTGGCTGTCAGGTCTATATGTGATACTGCCGGGATAAAAAATATTTTAACCAAGGTTCTTACAAAATCAAATAACCCTATAAATGTAGTCAAGGCTGTCTTTTCGGGGTTTCAGTCAATGAAAGAGTAGATATGGAGTTAAAAGATTTAGTACCCAAAGTAAAAAACAAATCTTCCCGCAGGGTAGGCCGGGGGCATGGTTCCGGCAGGGGGAAGACTTCAGGAAAAGGCCACAAAGGGGCAAAGGCCAGGGCCGGCCGCCTGTTTTATATCGGTCTTGAAGGGGACAATGTCCCTTATTTTAGAAAAATACCTAAATACGGGTTTAACCATAAAAAAAATATTGATTATGAAATCATTAATGTCCAGTCATTGGAATCAAGGTTTAATACAGGAGATACAATCAGCCCTAAAGCGCTGAAAGATAAAGGGCTTATAAAAAACGAACATAGTTATATAAAGCTTTTAGGAAAAGGTTCCCTAAAGAAAAAGTTTAATGTCTCTGTCCATAAGTATTCAATGCGGGCAAAGGATAAGATTGAAAAAAACGGAGGAAAGATAGAGTGTTTAGCCAGGTAACCCATATTTTCAAAATACCGGAGCTGAGGAAGAAAATACTGATAACCTTAGGGCTTATATTTATTTTTCGTATGGGGTGTTTTATTCCCACCCCCGGTGTAGACGGGATTGCCTTGTCGGGTTTCTTTAGTGAGCTGGCAAAAAGACAGGGGAACACCCTTTTAGGATTTATAAACATTTTTACCGGAGGAGCTTTAAGAAGGTTGAGCGTTTTTGCTTTAGGGGTTATGCCCTACATTTCCGCTTCAATTATTATGCAGCTTTTAACCGCTGTAGTTCCCTCCTTAGAAAGGCTATCTAAAGAAGGCAAAGCCGGCTTTGAAAAAATAAACCAGCTTACTCGTTACGGCACAGTGGTTTTATGCCTAATACAGGGATTTTTCCTTTCTTTATGGCTGTCTAACAAAGCAAACTTTTTTAATATGACAATCGTGCCTAATCCCGGCCTGATGTTCAGCTTAACTACAATGATAACCTTAGCCTGCGGGACTGTTTTTATTATGTGGCTGGGCGAACAGATACAGGAACGCGGAATCGGCAACGGGATATCTTTGATAATCACTGCCAGTATTCTTTCCCGTCTTCCCCAGAGTTTAACTCAGCTTTATATGTTGTGGTCTCCTTTTGACCCCTCAAAACGCCAGATAAGCCATTTAACAATAGCTGTTCTTTTCGCTTTATGGTTTCTTGTAGTTATCGGGGTAGTATTATTTTCTCAGGCTCAGCGGAGAATTCCTGTCCAGTATGCCAGAAGAGTCGTAGGAAGAAAAGTATACGGCGGGCAGTCTACATATCTTCCTATTAAGGTAGATATGGCGGGAGTAATAGCAATAATCTTTGCTCAGTCAGTATTGCTTTTTCCCTCAACTATGGCGGCTTTCTTTGCTAAGAATTCTTTTCTTTCAAAAATATTTGCCCAGTTTTTCGGTTCGCGGGGATTATGGTATAACTTGGTTTATATTATTCTCTTATTTTTCTTTATGTATTTCTATACAGCGATAGTTTTTAACCCGGTAGAAATTGCCAACAATTTAAAGAAATACGGAGGGTTTGTCCCCGGAATAAGGCCGGGAAATAATACCGCTAAATATTTAGATTATATAGCAACCCGGTTAGTGTTTGCGGGGGCGCTATACATTTCCTTGATTGCTATTTTGCCTTCTTTAATAGTTAAAGGTTTTAAAATACCATCCTATGCGATTGCTTCTTTTTTCGGAGGGACAACCATTCTTATTTTTGTGGGTGTTATGCTTGATACAATGCGGCAGATAGAATCTCAGCTTTTGCTCCATCACTATCAGGGATTTATGAAAGAGGGAAGGCTTAAAGGCAGGAGATAAGAGAAATGAATTTAGTACTTTTAGGCGCTCCGGGGAGCGGAAAAGGAACCCAGGCTCAAATAATAAGTTCAAAATACAGCATTCAGAGAATATCTTTAGGCGATATCCTGAGGGAAGAAGTAAAAAAAGACAGCTCTTTAGGCAGAACAGTTGAAGGATATATGAAAAAAGGAATCCTTGTCCCGGACAATATTATTCAGGAAGTAATGGAATCCAATTTAAATAACCCGGGATTTATACTTGACGGCTTCCCCCGAAATCTGAACCAGGCTAAGATGCTTGAAAGGATCCTTTTAAATAAAAGTTTTAAGATAGACAAGGTTATTTATCTCAATGTGAGCGAGAGTAAAATAATCCAGAGGCTTACCGGCAGAAGGATATGTAGAAACTGCGGGGCATTGTACCATATTGTTACAATGCGGCCTAAGAAAGAGGGGATTTGTGATAAATGCGGCGGCGAATTGATAATACGTCCGGATGACAATGAAGATACTGTCAGAAAACGATGGAGAGTATTTATGGATAAAACTCATGCTTTAATTGAGTATTACGGGAATAAAGATTTAATTTTGGATATAGATGGAGATGGAGATAAGGATACGGTCTTTGATAAAATAAAAGCAGGCCTTTGAACAGATGATTAAGATTAAAAGTTCTGAGGAAATAAAAGAGATGCGTTCTGTGGGTAAAATGACAGCCCAAATTTTTAAAGAGATGCGCAAGTTTGTCCGTCCGGGCGTATCTACTAAAGATATTGATAATAAGATTACTGAAAGGATAAGCCGGATGGGGGTAAAACCTGCTTTTTTAGGTTATCAGGGCTTTCCCGCATCGGCTTGTATTTCGCTAAACAACGAACTTATTCACGGGATACCATCAGCTAAGAAAATTGTTCAGCAGGGAGACTTGATAAGTATTGATTTAGGCCTTTATAACGGCAGGTTCTATTCTGACGCTACTGACAGTTTTTGTGTCGGGAAATGTCCTCCACTGGCCGTGAAATTGATAAGAATCGGCAGGAAAGTTTTAGGTAGAGCTGTGCGTTTGATAAGGCCGGGAATTAAGGTTGGAGATATCAGTTCTTTAATAGAAAATTTTGTAGAATCTTCAGGTTTCTGTGTGGTTAAAAAATTTGTAGGCCATGGTATCGGCAGGGAACTTCATGAAGAACCGGAGATACCCAATTTTGGCACTAAAAACAGCGGGCCGGAATTAAAAGAGGGTATGGTTTTAGCTATCGAGCCTATGATAACCGTGAGTTCTGACGCTGTGGAAATCCTTGACAATGGCTGGACGGTAGTTTCTAAGGACAATAAACTCTGCATACATTTTGAGCACAGCGTAGCTGTTACTGCCAAAGGGTACAAGATTTTAACTAATTAAGAAATGCCGAAAGAAGATATTATACAGGTTGAAGGAGAGATAGTAGAAACTCTACCCAATGCTATGTTCAGAGTTAAGATTGAAGGAGGCCATATAGTCTTAGCTCATGTATCCGGAAAAATGAGGATGCATTTCATAAAGATATTAGCAGGCGACAGGGTCCGTTTGGAATTGTCGTCTTATGATCTGACAAGGGGCAGGATTACCCGCCGCCTTTAAAATTCCGTGGTGGGGATAGGTTTGTAACCGGTCCTCTTGAGAGTTTAGGGTTTTAATAAAGAGGTAGTTTTAGGGTTAGTTGAGAAGAAAGAAGAAAAATTATGAAAGTCCGGTCGTCTATTAAAAGAATATGCGAGAATTGTAAGATAATAAAACGTAAAGGTGTCCTGAGGGTTATTTGTAGAAATCCTAAACACAAGCAAAAACAAGGTTAAACATAAGGAGGAACAATGCCCCGTCTTTTAGGTGTAGATATTCCGGGAAATAAGAAGGTAGAGTATTCATTACAGTACATATATGGAATTGGGCCGCATAGGTCAAGTCTGATATTAAAAGATGTATCTATAGAGCCGGATAAACTTGCCAGGGATTTGACCGATGAAGAAGTTTCAAAAATAACATCGGCCATTCAGGATAGTTATAAAGTAGAGGGAGAACTCCGCCGGCAGATTACCCAGAATATCAGGCGGCTGATTGAAATCAATTCTTACCGCGGGTCCCGCCACAAGAAAGGGCTTCCTGTGCGCGGCCAGAGGACTCGTTGTAATGCCCGGACCAGAAAGGGGCCAAGGCCGAGGGTCGGAGGCATAAAGAGATAGGACCCTAAAGTTGTAAAGAAAGGATTTTTAAATGGCAAAGGAATCCCGTCCAAAATCAGGCAAACGAAAAAAGAAGGTTGTAAAGAATGTTTCTTTAGGAATAGCATATATAAAGTCCACCTTTAACAATACAATCATTACTATTACTGATAAACAGGGTAATGTTTTAGTTTCGGGTTCCGGCGGATCTGCCGGTTTTAAAGGAGCAAGAAAATCAACTCCCTATGCTGCCCAGATAACCGCGAATCATATTGCTAAAAAGGCAAGAGAAATGGGAGTAAGAGAACTCATTGTTAAAGTAAAAGGGCCGGGATCAGGAAGAGAGTCCGCGATACGTTCTCTCCAAAATTCGGGGCTAAGCGTAAGAAGTGTTAAAGATATTACTCCTATGCCTCATAACGGCTGCCGGCCGAGGAAAAAACGCAGAGTATGAATAATTTGTATACTGAAGTTTTATGTAAGAATGCAGGCAGAGGAGTGAAAATTCTAAATACTAAACAATATCAAATGTTCAAAATACAAAATTCAAAGCAATGTTTAGAACATTGGAAATTGGAATTTTCCGTCTGAGGCGGATTAGCCTATGGCTGAAGAGGTTAGGATTTAGAACATTTAATATTTGAAATTGTTTAGAGTTTAGAATTTAGAGTTTGCTTTTAAGGTTTGGTTATGATCTATAAGTGCGGGAAGAAAGAGGAATAGGCAGTAAGGGCGGGTACTGTGTCCGCCCGTAATAACAAAGATAGTTTTGAAGATACAATAATATAAAGGAGAGGATTAGATATGGCTCGATATACCGGACCTAAATGCAGGTTATGCAGAAGAGAAGGGGCAAAACTTTTTCTTAGAGGAGAAAAGTGCAATTCTCCCCAATGCCCGTTTGCCAAACGCCCATATGCTCCAGGGGAACATGGAAAAACCAACAAAAAACCGTCATATTACTCCCTCCAGCTGCGGGAAAAACAGAAAGTGAAAAGAATTTACGGGATACTGGAACAGCAGTTCAGGCGTTATTTCTTCTCAGCCGAGAAAGCAAAGGGTGTAACAGGCAAGATCCTTCTCCAATCTCTGGAACGCCGGCTTGATAATGTAATTTTCAGGCTGTTGTTTTCTTCTTCCAGAAATGAGGCAAGGCAGACGGTTCGTCACGGATTTGTTGCTGTTAATGGCAAGAAAGTAGATATACCTTCTTACCTTGTCAAAGTAAACGATGTTATTTCTCTTCGTAAGGATGATTCCGCGTCTAAACGGATAAAAAAAGATTTGGAGGCAGCATCTAAAACCCGCAGTGTTGTAAGCTGGCTTTTCCTGGACAAGGAAAATTTAAAAGGGGAAGTCCTGCGTTTTCCGGAGAAGGAAGATTTAGCTTTTCCTGTGGACGAAAACCTTATTGTAGAGCTCTATTCCAAATAACCTTGCGATGCGATTCAGCTTGAATAAGTCTTGATTTTAGTATTAAGAGGAGGAAAAGAATGGGTATTAAATGGAAAGATTTTCAGTTTCCTAAGAAAGTAATTATTGATGAAGAGAGTTATTCGCCTACTTATGGAAAATTCATTGCCGGTCCGTTTGAACGAGGTTACGGTATAACCTTAGGCAATTCTTTCCGCAGAGTTCTTTTATCTTCCATTGAAAGCGCTGCTGTTACCAGCATTAGGATTGAGGGAGTAAACCATGAATTTTCCAGTATTAAAGGGGTATTGGAAGATGTTCCTGAAATAATCCTTAATATTAAAAGCCTCATTTTAAAATCATACAGCCGGGCTCCAAAAAAAATATTTATAAAGAAAACGAAAGAAGGCGAAGTTAAAGCTTCAGATATTACTACTGATGAATCCATTGAGGTAATAAATAAAGATTTACATATAGCAACTCTTACTGAAGATACTAAGTTTGCTGTTGAAATGGATGTCGGACGGGGGAGAGGATTTATCCCTGAATCTTTGAACCGCCAGGAAGATGCCCCCGCAGGGACAATTGCTGTTGATTCTTTGTTTTCTCCGGTAACCCGGGTTTCTTTTAAGACTGAAAGCACAAGGGTCGGAAAAAGCACAGATTACGACTCCCTGACATTGGAAGTATGTACTAACGGAAGTATTGAGCCGAAAGAGGCGGTTGTATATGCGGCAAATATTCTAAACAGGCATTTGGAATTGTTTATGGGGTTAGGAGAGATTGAGGAGGAAGAAGAAGAGAAAGAATTAACTCCGGAAGAAACGGCATTATATGAAAAGCTCAAGCTCCCGGTTTCTGAACTTGAGTTTTCAGTAAGGAGCGCTAACTGTTTAAGGGAAGCTAATATAAAAAGTGTGGTGGACCTTGTATCTAAAACTGAACAGGAAATGCTTTCTTACAGGAATTTCGGGAAGAAGTCGTTGAACGAAATAACTGCCCTGTTGAAAAGCATGGGCCTTTCTTTAGGCATGGAGATAAACAAAAACAAATTAGAATCCGTGTAGAGAGACATCCTATAAGAAGAAAGAGATAGGATGTCTTGATTATATAGATTAGAAAAAGATTACAGTGATTCAGGTATAGTCTAAATCTGATTTATATCTGATGATTATACCAAAGGGGATATATGAGGCATCGAAAAAAGAACCAAAAACTTTCTAAATCAGTCTCTCAGCGTAAAGCTTTGATTAGGAGCCTGGTTAGGTCTTTGTTTATTTCTGAACGGATAAAGACAATTACCCGCAGGGCAAAGTCTCTATCTTCATCTGCTGAAAGGCTGATTAGTTTTGGTAAACAGGGAGGCATTCATTCTAAAAGAATAGCTTACTCATTTTTGCAGGACCACTTGTTGGTTAAGAAGCTTTTTGAGGATATTGCCCCTAGATTCAATAAAACAGATGGAGGATATACCAGGATAATTCATTTAGGAAAAAGAAAAGGAGATGATGCCGAATTATCCATTATAGAATTAACCAAGCTTTCTGAAAAGAAAAGCCGTATAAAGGAGGGGGAAAAAACTAGTCCAAAAGCGGTAAATATAGATAATTCCGGCAATGAACCTAAAAAAGAGCAGAAAGATTCGCGGTCAGGACTGAGAAAAAGCCTGAGAAAAATCTTTAAAAAGAGTAAGGAATAAAGTCTCACAGACTTTATTCTGTGGTTTACTATAGCAAAATACGTTCTTGGTTACATTCTTTAGCCTCCAATTATAAAACAAGACATCTAAGATGGGAAAAACTATTATTGAAAAGATCCTTTCCATCCACGCAGGAAGATCTCTTAAGGCCGGTGATACAGCAGTATGTAAAGTTGATTTTTGTTATTCTCAGGATGGCACGTCTTCATTAGTAATTGACAGCCTCTCAGGTTTTAAGAATTCCCGTTTAAAAACCCCTTCCAATTATGCTATGTTTATTGATCATAGCGCTCCTTCTCCTAATATAGGTGTATCTTCAGTCCATCAGTCCATGCGGGAATTCAGCCGGAAAAACCACAGCCTTCTCTATGATGCCGGATGCGGTATTTCTCACCAGTTGGTTTTGGAAAAAGGGATAATCCTGCCCGGGAAGCTCGTTTTAGGAGCAGATTCACATACCGCGACCGGAGGGATAATGGGAGCCTGCTGTATCGCGGTAGGATCAACTGATTTAGCAGTCGCGCTTATTTATGGAAAAAATTGGTTTAAAGTCCCTGATACCTACAAAGTAATTATAAAAGGTAAGCTTAAAAAGGGTGTATTCAGCAAAGATATCGCGATAGAAGTTGTCCGCAGATTTACCGCGAAAGGAGCTACTTATAAGGCGATTGAATATTCGGGAGAAGTAATAGACAGCTTGTCTCTTGAAAGCAGGGCTGTTTTAACAAATATGACTATTGAGTTCGGGGCAAAAACCGCTATTATGGTTCCGGATAAGAAAGTTTTCAAATATTTAAAGAAGTCATTCCCCAACAAGAAATTTTCTTCTGTATATCCTGATTCTGATGCTGTATATGAAAAAGAAATTATCATTGATGTAAGCCGGCTTCAGCCTATGGTATCTAATCCTCATTCTGTTGATAATGCTGTCCCGGTTGATAAAGTAGAAGGGTTAAGAATTGATCAGGTTTATATCGGGACTTGTACCAACGGCAGGCTGGAAGATTTAGAAATAGCCGCTAAAATACTCAAGGGAAGAAAAGTTTATAAGGATACAAAGCTTTTGGTCGCTCCTGCTTCACGCCGGGTATTTAGCGAAGCACTAAGAAAAGGAATAATAAAAACATTAATTGATTCAGGAGCAATAATTCTTACCTGTGGATGCGGGCCCTGCGTAGGAACACATCAGGGAATTCCTGCTGATGGAGAGGTTGTCCTTTCAACTGCTAACCGCAATTTTAAAGGGCGTATGGGTAATCCCAAAGCGTTTATATATTTAGCTTCTCCAGCTACAGCTGCAGCTTCCGCGGTAAGAGGCAGGATAACTAATCCTAACAGATATTATAAACAGGGATAGCGGCGTTTATTGATACTGTCAAAAAATGCAGGCAGATGATTGAATATGAAAGGGTATGTTTTTAGTGGTGAAAAAATTCTAAGCACTAAATCCTAAACCCTAAATTTTAACTCCTTGCATAGCGAAGCCTTAGCGCAGGCAGGCTAAACAAACTCAAAATGAAGAAAACCCAAAATCCAAAACAAAGAGCATTATATTTATTGCCGTTTTGAGTTTAAAGCATTTGAGTTTTAGGTTTATTTAGAGTTTTGGATTTAGAGTTTAGAGGTTTAGAAAACAAAGATATCTTTAACAATACGTATCTATTAAAGGAGAGGTGTTTTTTATGGTAGGTATTAAGGATCTTCTTCAACTGGCTATGCGCAGAAACGCGTCAGATATTCATCTTACGGTAAAAAGCCCGCCTATTTTTAGAATTTACGGCAATTTGGTAATACTGAGAAATTTAGATATTTTTACTAAAGACAGCCTTAAGAATTTTATCTATTCAATTCTTACGGATACTCAAAAAGAAAAGTTTGAACGGGAAAAAGAACTGGATTTTTCCTTTGCCCCTCAGGGATTTGACAGGTTTAGAGTCAATATCCATTTTCAGAGGGGAAACGTGGAAGCCGCATTTAGAAGAGTTCCTATGGAGATACCGGCAATATCTGAATTAGGCCTTCCTCAAATAGCTGAGGAATTTGCCCGTAAGTCCAATGGGTTAGTTTTAGTTACCGGCCCTACCGGAATGGGCAAGAGCACAACTTTAGCAGCCATGGTAGACTTAATCAATAGGGAACGTCAGTGTGTGATTATTTCTATTGAAGACCCTATAGAGTTTATCTATGATAATAAAAAAAGCATTATAAAACAGCGTGAGGTGTATTCTGATACTTATTCTTTTTCTGAATCTCTCAAGAGATCTTTGAGGCAGGATCCTGATGTCATTGTTGTAGGTGAAATGCGCGATTTAGAAACAATAGGGACTGCTTTGACAGCCGCTGAAACCGGGCATTTGGTATTAGCTACTTTGCATACACCAGATGCCCCCCAGACAATAGAGAGGATTATAGATGTGTTTCCTCCTTACCAGCAAAGGCAGGTAAGGCTTCAGTTAGGCAATTGCCTTCAGGGAGTTATTTCACAGCTTCTTTTACCTTCTATCAATAATGAAAGCAGGGTTTTAGCTACTGAAATTATGGTTGCTACTCCGGGAATCCGTAATCTAATCAGAGAGAATGAAATTGCCCAAATCCCCACTCTTTTGCAGACCGGCGCCCAATACGGCATGAAAACTATGGATAAATGTCTTAAGGATTTATACCAGAAAAAATTGATCACTTATGACATGGCTGTCAGCAAGGCCAAAAACTTTGACGAATTTAAAATACTATGATTTATAGAGGAAGAGTTTTTAAGTTTTCTGATGACATCAATACCGATTTAATAATTTCGGGCAGGTACAAATTTGCTATTACCGATATGAAAGCCTTATCCCGCCACTTGTTTGAAGATATCCGCCCGGGATTTTATCAGGAAATAATAGCTAATAGAAGTATTATAGTTTCAGGCCATAATTTCGGTATGGGATCTTCCCGCGAGCAGGCTCCATGGGTGATCAAAGAAGCCGGGATACTTTGTGTTATAGCAAAAAGTTTTGCCAGGATATTTTACCGGAACGCTTTTAATATCGGGCTGGGGTTGATTGAAGCTGATACGGATAGAATCATAGAGAAAGACGAGTTGGAAGTTAACGTTAAAAATGGAATAATTAAAAATGTAACTAAAAGGAGAGAAATCGAATTTTCTCCCTGGAATAATTTCCAGGCGAATTTGATAAAATCCGGAGGAATAATCAGGTATTTGGAGAAAAACAAAGGATTCAAAATATAATTTTTATTGTGTCTTTCTTAGTATTGCGGAAGACTCAATAAAAATTAATAACCTATAACCAAGAAATATCCTTATTCCCTCATATCCTCATATCCTCACGGGCACAGGCGGGCATAGGCAAGAAACAGACAAACAAATCCCAAATGTCAATGACCAATTACCAAACTAAAAAATTCTCTCATATATTTTGGTTACCTGCCCCGATATTTCATCGGGGTTAAAATTTGGTTATTGATTATTGCTTGGTTATTGTTGTTTGTATCTTGTCACTTGTTTAAAATATTCGCAATACGTATCACACACGGCATTATTTGTAAAGGGTATTCTATGAGCTATAAAGTTACTTTAATTCCCGGTGACGGCATTGGCCCGGAAGTGATTGAAGCCGCAAAGATATGTGTAGATTCTACAGGTATAGATATCTTATGGGAAGAAAAATTAATCGGAAGCTCCGCATTGAGTAAAACAAACAGCCTTCTTCCTGGAGAAACAATAGAGTCAATTCAAAATAACAGGATAGCTTTGAAAGGGCCGGCCACAACTCCTGTGGGAAAGAGCTTCCGTTCGGTGAATGTCGCTTTAAGAAAGAGACTAGATTTATATGTAAACTTAAGGCCTGTTTCTTCCCGTTATTCTATTCACAAGTATTACAAAGGAGTTGATATAATAATAGTAAGGGAAAATACCGAGGACCTTTATGCCGGAGTGGAATTTAATGCTGGGGATGAATCCGCGCTCCATTTGCTTAACCTGATAAAAGACAAAGGGTTTGGTGATTTTTCCCAGGATTCAGCTATCTCCTTAAAAATAATTTCCAGACCGGCAAGTTTGAGAATCGCGAAATTTGCTTTTGAATATGCCCGGGAAAATAAGAGACAAAAGGTTAGCTGTGTCCATAAGGCTAATATCCTGAAGTTTACTGACGGGCTGTTTTTAAATTCTTTTTATGAAACCGCTAAAAAGTATCCGGATATGCAGGCGGATGATTATATCATTGATAACTTATCGATGCAGTTAGTAAGCAGGCCGAATAAGTTTGATGTATTAGTCCTTCCTAATCTATACGGCGATATAATTTCTGATTTATGCGCTGGTTTGATAGGAGGGTTAGGCGTGGCCCCGGGCGCGAATATCGGTAAAGATATAGCCGTTTTTGAGCCGGTCCATGGTTCAGCGCCAAAATATGCGGGTAAAAATAGAGCTAATCCTTCGGCTGCTATTCTTTCAGCGGCTTTAATGCTTAGGCATATGGGCGAAAAAGCATCCGCTGATAAAATAGAAAGAGCCGTTGAAGAAATAATCAAGGAAAATAAATTTGTCACCTATGACTTAAAGATTGACGGGGACATGCCCAAAGCTGTTGGGACTCTCCAAATGGCAGAAAAAATAGCTGAAAGAATAAAATCCTATTAACCCAAATAATGCGGTTAGCATTATTTGCCCGCTTGTGCCCGTGAGGGTACC
>CAZSRG010000012.1:0-26115 GCA_964609315.1 uncultured Planctomycetia bacterium | reverse complement strand
ATTCCCCGCAGCTTGCTGCGTTTCCTTTTTTGGAAAAGTTTTTGATACCTCGTAGTTTACTGCGAGGTAGTTTATTGGCCAATAGCTGATAGCTAATGGCGAATAGCAAATGGCAATTTAGCGATTTAACCATTTAGCAGTTTGTATGTTTAGCAATTTAACCATTTAACAATATGTTAATCTGTCTTCTGTATTCAGTCGTTTATCATCTGTCTTATGGAGTGTATAAATAAAGCCGACAATTCAGAAAAATGCCCCTGCACATATTCTTGTCCCAAAAAGGGAATCTGCTGTGAATGTTTGCGGTACCATTTAAGCAGGGAAGAAGTCCCGGCCTGTTTTTTTACCAAAGAAGAAGAATTGACATACAACCGTTCAATTGAATATTTCATCTCCCGGTATAAAAAGAAGAAACATTGAAACAAAGGATAACTTTCTTTCTGCGTTTGTTAACCGGCGCGGGGATTATCTTTATATTCTTAAAGATAATCCCTTACGGCGATTTAATTTCTCATCTTCATAAAATAAACCCTTTCCTTTTCATTTCAGCTTTTACCTTCTTTTTCTTTTCTTATATTATAGGAGCATATAGATGGAAACTTGTTTTGTCTGAACTGGGCATAAAAATATTCTATAAAGACGCCTTCCTGCTTTCTCTTTCAGGCGCCTTTTTTAATTTGATTTTTCCTTCTCTAATTGCCCAGGATATGTTCAGGGGAGGTATGCTTGGGCTGAAAGAAAAGCAGTCTTATCGGAAAATAGGAGCTTCCTTAGTTATTGATCGTTTTTCGGGCTTTTTAGCTTTAAGCTTAGTGGTTATTATTTCTTTTATCTTTGGGTATGGCCTGGTAAGAGAAAAGAGTGTTTATATAGCGGTATTAATTGTTATCCTTTCAGTCTTTTTCTTAGGAGTGTTTATTTTCAGCAGAAGGGTATACCGCTTAACCCTGCGCCTTTTTGGAAAATTTCCTGTCCTTCAGGGAAAAATGGAAGAATTTCACCAATACCTTTATTCTTTTAGGAAAAAACCTCTATCTTTTTCTAAAATCCTGCTGATATCGCTTGTAATCCAGGGATTAATGCCTTTGACTTTTTACATAGTCAGTCTTTCTTTGGGGTTGGATATAAACCCGATTTTATTTTTAATATTAGTTCCTATAATAATGGCAGTAGCATCGCTTCCGGTAACCATCGCCGGATTAGGCACAAGAGAAGTTATGGCGGTATACTTTTTTTCTAAGATTGGAATAGAAAAATCTTTGGCATTAGGTATTTCATTAAGCAATTTTCTTTTTTATATAATCGCGGGACTTATAGGCGGCATCGTTTATGTTGCATTTTATAGTCGACGGGTATAATTTGATATATAGAATAAAGGAGCTTAAGAAACAGCAGCCTTTGGAAAGAAGGCGGAGGATTCTAATCAGCAGTTTAGAGAAGTTTAAGTTAAGTATGAGCCCGCGAAACAGAGTCACAGTTGTCTTTGACGGTAAAGAAAATGTTTATCCCTTAACTAAACTTTCAGAAATTATAGAGATTGTTTTTTCTAAGCTGACCAATGCTGATGAAGTTATTAAGAAAATGGTTTATTCAACTAAAGCAGTGAAAAACATAGTTGTTGTTACTGATGACAGGGAGATAATAAATTATATAAAGAAATTAGGGGCTAAGCATATGGCAGGAGATGATTTTCTTAAAGGCATAGATAAGAAAAGAGAAACGAACCCTCCTGATTCTGGCTACAAAGTTGATAATATCCAGGCCGGAATAATTAACCGTGAAATAAGGACTTTTTTAGAAAACAAGCTTCATTAAAATCTCTCCTTATGTAACATTTCAGTAAGGAATGGAAGAGGGCAGATGGTAGAGCAGGATTACATAAAATTCTTAGGGACAGCCGGAGCGAGGTTCGTTATGATAAAGCAGCTTCGCTCTTCAGCAGGTATTTGGCTGAGTTCTAAAGGGGTTAATGTTTTGATTGATCCTGGCCCCGGTTCTCTTATTAGGGCTCTCAATTCCCGCCCGAAACTCAACCCTGAAGAATTAGACGCTGTTATTCTTACTCACAAGCATTTGGACCACTCAAATGACGTAAATTTGATGATAGAAGCTATGACTGGCGGCGGTTTTAAGCATAGAGGATCGCTTTTTGCCCCTAAAGACTGTTTTGGAAATAAAGGAGTAGTTTTTGATTATGCCGCGAAGCTTGTTCCCCGGATTGAATATTTGGATAAAGGAAACTTTGAGATTAAAGGATTTCGTTTTGAAGTTCCGGAAAAGATGATCCATCCTGTTTTAACTTTCGGCCTGAAGTTCTCTCTTGGGAATAAAACAGTATCTCTGATTTCTGATACTGCTTTTTTTGAAGAATTGAAAACCCTGTATAGAGCGGATGTCCTGATAATAAATGTTGTCTTTTATGAAAAACGGGAAGGGATAGCTCATCTTTGTTTAGGGGAAGCTAAGAAGATAATTTCTGCTGTTAAGCCGGAATTGGCGGTCTTGACCCATTTCGGCATGACAATGCTAAGGGCTAAACCTCACAAAATAGAAAAAGAATTGACCGCTGAATTGGGAGTAGAGGTAAAATGCGCTTATGACGGTATGCGCCTGGGGGCAAATCTTGACATCATACATAAGGACAGAGGACAGAAGTCATAAGTCAAATTAGCTCATAGCTGATGGCTGACATCGTGCACCCGATAAAAATCTAAACTCTAAGCTCTAAACTCTAAACAATTTCAAATATCAAATGTTCAAAATACCTGCTTCGCTATTGTCTGCCTATTGGTGAAGCCGATGGCTCGGCAAGGTGAGCAGATGGCCAAAACAAAAAAGTTCTGAAAATTAGAAAATTAGGATTTGTTTAGGATTTAGAAATTAGGATTTAGGATTTGATTGTGGTGTCAGGTATCATGTCAGGTCTTGACATCATATATAAGAGGAGATAAGAGTACTCTTATTCAGGGGAACCAAAATAGGGGAACCAAAATTTGGTTGAGAAGATAAAATCTGAATGGTAAAATACTCCTATGCTGGAAAAACGCAAAACCCCCCGTTTTGATATCCCTATTAAGATTGAATACTCAAGAGTTTCTTCGGATAAAAAAAGCCTGCTTTCCTGTTCTAAGGATATAAGTATGAGAGGGGTAAGGATTACTGCTGAAGAAAAGTTTAGCTCAGATGACATATTAGACCTCGCTTTCTATCTGCCTAACCGGCCGGTTCAGGAAGCTTTAGGCAAGGTTATGTGGCAATCTGAGGATAAAGCCGGGTTTGATACGGGGATCCGGTTTTTAAACATCAGGGATTCCTTAAAAGAGGATATCTTTGATTATCTCAATAAATATTTTCCTTCAAAACTTCAGGAGAAATGGTGGGCTAAAGCTAAGAGCGTATGACAGTATTTATTGCTGATGATAACGAAGAGTTTGTAGTTTCTATCGGAGAGTTTATAATGAGGAAGAGATCCCGTCTTGAATCTTCCGGAAGTGTTAAAGAAGCTTTACCCCGTTAGAGAACAAACTTCTCTAACGGGATTTCCTCATCTAAAAATTAATGGATGAATCATGGATAAGATAAAGAATATAAATGATATTTTGGAACGGCAAAGCTATAACCTTCCTAAAAAAACATTCATAATCTTTGGGAAAAAGAAAATGACTTTCAGGAAAGTAGAAGTCTTATCTTCCGCTTTATCCTCTTACCTCTATGATTTAGGCGTCAGGGCAGGGAGCAGGGTTTGCATCTGGATGTATAACTGTCCGGAATTTGTAATATCTTATTTTGCCATTTTCAGGCTGGGAGCTATAGCCGTTCCTATAAACAGCATGTTCAGGAGAGAGGAAGCTCATTTTGTCGCTGAAGATTCTGAAGCGGAAGTCATGATCTGCAGTTCGGATAAAATAGATGATGCTGTAAATATCCGGGCTAGGGTAGGCAGTCTGAATAAAATATTATCTTTTTCCTTTGACGCGGATAAGTTCCCCCGGATAGGAGATTTGGCGGGTATTTTTAGTTCCGGAAGGAAATTTTCGACAGAGAAGGGAATAAATCCTGATGATACAGCCGAGATATTATATACTTCAGGGACTACCGGGAAGCCTAAAGGGGTTTGTTTGACACATAAGAACCTTATATCAAATGTCAGGGGGTGTTGTCAGGTAATTAGGGCATCCAGCAGAGATACTTTTATCTGCCTCCTGCCTCTGTTTCATTCTTTTGCTTCTACGGTATGTATGCTTTTGCCTTTGTATTTAGGATGCAGTACGGTTATTTTCAGGGTGATACGGCCATTTAAACGGGTGCTCAGAAGCGTGATGAGAAATAGGGTTACAATTTTCGTGGGGGTGCCTTCTTTGTTCAACGTGCTGAAGAATTTAAAGATCCCCCGGTTTTTGAATAACTTTCTTCTTCGGATAATAAGCCCTTTAAGGGTATGCATTTCCGGAGCTGCCGCTTTGCCTAAAAATGTTATATCTGAGTTTGAGAAGAAATTCCGGACGCCTCTTTTAGAAGGCTACGGTTTAACAGAAGCTTCTCCTGTGGTTTCTTTAAGCCCTTTAAAAGGCAAAAGAGTTTTAGGTTCTATCGGCCTGCCTTTGCCTTCTGTAAAGGTAAAAGTTGTAAGCCCTGAAGGTAAAAGATTGGGAGTAAACCAGCGCGGAGAACTGATAGTTAAAGGGCCTAATATTATGAAAGGTTATTTTAAGCTTGAGGAAGAGACAAAGAAAGCAATTGTAGACGGATGGCTCTACACCGGAGACTCAGCTTTTATTGACGAAGAAGGGTACATCTTTATCACTGGCAGGATTAAGGATATGATAAATGTCCGCGGCCTTAATGTCTATCCCCGGGAGATAGAGGACCTTCTTTACCAGCTTCCTTATATAAAAGAATCGGCTGTAATAGGCGTATCCCATCCCCGTAAAGGAGAAGTGCCGATAGCGGTAGTTTCTCTTGAGGAAAACGAAAAACGGGATGTTCTTTCTAAAGAAATACTTAATTTTCTTAAAATAAGGCTTGCGGAATTTAAAGTCCCCTTTAAAATAATCTTCCGGAGTGAATTGCCTAAGAATGCTGCCGGTAAGATAGTCAAGTATGTTTTAAAAGAAGAAATAGAGAGAGAATTGTTTTCTCCAAAGATTAAAAATAATCATGCCTAAAACAAAAATAATCGCTACTTTAGGGCCTGCCAGCAGTACAGAAAGCATTATCCGCAAAATGATGATTGACAGCTTAGATGTTGCCCGGTTCAATTTTTCTCACGGAACGCACAAAGAGCATTTGAACCGGATTAAGGTTATCCGCAGGCTTGATAAAAAGTATAAAAGGCATATAAGGATCCTTCAGGATTTGGAGGGTTACAGGATAAGAATTGGAGAATTGCCTTTTCCTTTAACTCTTCAGAAGAAGCAGGTGTATTATCTCTCTTCTAAAATAAAAGGCGAAAACAGAGTCATACCTTTTGATTATTCCGGCAGGTTATCAGATATAAAAGAAGGTTCTTTTATTTACATTGATGACGGAAAAATTCTTCTCAAAGTTATCTCTCGCCAGGAGAAAGCATTGAAAACCAAGGTCATTGTAGGGGGTATTCTTTATTCCCGCAAGGGGGTGAACATACCCGGGTTAAAGTTTAAGTTTAAGGGGTTAACTGAAAAAGATAAGGTTGATTTGGAGTTTGCTTTTGAACATAAACCGGATTTTATTGCCCAGTCTTTTGTGCGCAGCCAGGCTGATATACTCAGTTTACGCCGCTATTTGGGAAACCGCCTGCCTGATTGCAAGATTATAGCAAAGATTGAGAATGAAGACGGGATAAAAAATATCTCTTCAATATCCGAAGAAGCCGATATTATAATGGTTGCCAGGGGGGATATGGGAGTTTCAATACCTGTCTATAAAGTCCCTCTTGTCCAGAAGGAAATGATAAAGCTCTGCCGGAAAAAGAAAAAGAAGGTTATTGTGGCTACCCAGATGCTTGAGAGTATGACTGACAATATTATTCCTACCCGGGCGGAAGTTTCTGATGTAGCCAATGCCATTCTTGACGGAGCGGATATGGTTATGCTTTCAGGCGAGACCGCAAAAGGAAAGTATCCCGTGGAATCCGTGAATATGATGAACGAAATAATAAAATATACCGAAAATTACATTAAAATTGGAAAAGATTATTCGTTTAGCTCTTTCTTTATCTAAAAGATAGGGACAGCCGGAAGTTTAAAAAGATTCTTAAACTCTGTAGATAGACAACCTCCCTTGGGTTTTCTCTTAAAAATTATGTTATAATTGTAAAGCTGATAAAAACTAATGCGCGCGCTTTGCGAGTATCGAAGGGGTACGGCTCTTAATTATTAACTACACAGATATCGTAAACTCTAAATCATAAACTCTAAAACCTAAACAAATTCCTACCTGCGCCAAGACTTCCATCGGCTTCCCTCGGCTTCGCCGGGAGGCGAGCGGCAGGCAGGCAAAATCAAAATGATTAAAATTCAAAACGTTATTCATAACTCATTGAAAAGAAGTTTGTTTTAAACATTCGAATATTTGAATTTTGAGTTTATTTTCTGCCTGAGACGGATCAGCCTTTGGCTGAAGAGTTTAGGATTTAGAACATTTGATATTTGAAATTGTTTAGAGTTTAGAGTTTTTATCGGGTGCACGATGTATATATATTTGCCCCTTAATCAATATGTATAAGTTATGGCAGTAATTTTATTTCTCATTACGGTAATAACCGGGATAGGCGCTATCGTTTATTTCCTTTTTAATGAAGGGAAGATGATAATTAAGAAGCGTTCGGATAAACAGCTTCTTTCTGTCAGGGAAGGACAGGTATCTTCTCTCAAAGAGACAAAAAAAACGCTTATTTCTAAGATAGAACAGGCAAAAAAAGAGTTAGCTGATTTGGAAGAAAAGCTAAGGTTATCCGAAGATAAACAGAAAGAACTGCTGAGGGAATTGGATAAATATAAAGAATGGCTTAAGGCCGAGAAGGACAGGCAGGATAAGCTTATAAACAGCAGGCCTGAGATTGAGGCGAAGCTTGCAGAGAAAGAAAAAGCTTTAGAAAATGAATTTTCCCAGAAAGTCAAGCTTCAGAAAGAATTAGCTGATATTTCAGAAAAGTTTCTTCTTATGGA
The DNA here is from genome assembly GCA_964609315.1 of uncultured Planctomycetia bacterium. Classification (GTDB taxonomy): domain Bacteria; phylum Omnitrophota; class Gorgyraeia; order Duberdicusellales; family Duberdicusellaceae; genus CAZSRG01. Next base: position 18,967 of record CAZSRG010000012.1, on the reverse strand, counting down.
AAAAGAGAATAAAGATAAGAGCGGAATTATCCGGGTGCTGAAAGAACAGCTTAGTAAATTGGATAAAGATATATCCGGATACAAGGATACCATTTCAGTATTTGAAAAGGAAAAGAAGGCCAGCAGTTTTGTTTCAGTTAAAGAATACCGGATCCTTGAGGATAAATTTGAGTCTTTGAAAAGTGATTATGATAAGCTTAAGCAGAGGTATCTGTTAAAGAAAAAGCGCTTAGAAACTTTAATTGTAGGCGCGGCAACCGGAAGTGATATTAAGAAAGCCATTGAGGAAGCTAAGCAGGACAGCCTTTCTGATCCGGTCTTAATTGAGGAAGAAGTAAAGAAAAAGGCAGAGACAGAAGAAGAAACGAAGGTAAAAGAAGAGGCAATTGAGAAGGAACAGGAACCTGAAAAGGCAGGGGATAGAAAAAAAACCGAAGAAGATACAGAGGAAGAAGTAAGGCCCGTTAGAAAAATTCTTTCTAACGGGATAAAAGAAAAAATAACTGAAGAAACAAAGGAAAATGAAAAGGAAGAATCAAGGCCGGAAGATAAAGATGTGTCCGAATCCCTTTTAAGCAATACTAAAGAAGAAAATATTCCCGAAAAACCGGATAAAGGCCTTTTATCCGAAGAAAGTAAAGAAATTCTGAAAGAAAAGAAACCTGTCCAGCAGGGGAAATCATCTTTTGCTAAAGACAGCAAATCGGCTCTTTTGGACAAGGTAAAAGATATAGATTTATCGGCATTAAGGAATATCGGCATTATGGCTCATATTGATGCCGGAAAGACCACTGTCACTGAACGGATCCTTTTCTATACCGGAAAGTCGCATAAAATAGGAGAAGTCCATGATGGTAAAGCCCAGATGGACTGGATGAAGCAGGAACAGGAAAGGGGTATAACCATTACTTCAGCGGCTACTACCTGTCATTGGAAAAAGCGCCGGATAAACATAATTGATACTCCCGGCCATGTTGATTTTACTGTTGAGGTTGAGAGGAGCTTGAGGGTTCTTGACGGAGCGGTGGCTGTATTTTGCGCTGTATCCGGTGTCCAGGCCCAGTCGGAAACTGTCTGGCGCCAGTCGGAGAAGTACAATGTTCCCAAGATAGCTTTTATTAATAAAATGGACAGAGTAGGGGCGGATTTTTACTCTGTGTTTAAGAATATAGAGAAATCTTTAGGCGCTTCTTTGGCGCCTTTACAGATTCCTTTAGGAGAGGCGGAGAATTTCAAGGGAGTTATAGATCTTCTTGAAATGAAGGCTTTAATATATAACGATTCTTTAGGTAAGGAGATAGAGGCTGTAGATATTCCTGAAGATATGAAGAAAAAAGCGGAGGAATTCCTCGGCATATTAAAAGAGAGGGCTTCCGGATGCGATCATAGTTTGACTGAAAAGTACCTTAAATCTCCCGCAGAAATTACTAAAGAAGAGGTCATTTCAGCTTTACATAAAGGAACTGTTTCTAACAAAGTTGTTCCGGTTTTATGCGGTTCGGCCTTAAAAAACAAAGGTGTCCAACAGCTTCTTGACGCGATAGTTTTATTCCTGCCTTCTCCTTTGGATAAAGAAGATATCGAAGCTGAAGACGCGGATAATCCTGAGAAAAAAGTAACTGTGTCTCCCGGCATAAAATCTCCCTTTACCGCCCTTGCTTTTAAAGTTCAGGCAGACGAACATATGGGAAAACTTGTCTACATCAGGACATATTCGGGAGCGGTAGCTGCGGGTTCTTACGTTTTTAATTCTACTAAAGGGAAGAAGGAAAGGATAGGTAAAATATTCCATATGCACGCGAATAAAAGAGAAGCCCGGGATGTTTTAGCATCGGGAGATATTGCCGCGATAACGGGATTGAGCCGCACTGTTACCGGAGATACTCTCTGTGATTTGGGAAACCCGGTAATCTTAGAGCCTATAAAATTCCCTAATCCCGTGGTTTCTTTGAGCATAAAGCCCGGGAGCAGAAAGGACCAGGATAAATTATCCAAAGCTTTGGCAAAACTGGCGGAGGAAGACCCCACTTTTTCAATCAGTATCAATAAAGAAACAAAAGAAGTCCTTTTAACCGGTATGGGTGAACTGCATTTAGAAGTTATTGTTGACAGGCTTAAGAATGAATTCAAAGTCGGAGTTGAAACCGGAAGGCCTAAAGTGGCATACAAAGAAACAATCAGGAAGCAGGTTACAGAAGATTATAAGCATGTCAAGCAGACCGGCGGACATGGCCAGTACGGCCATGTTGTTTTTGAGGTTTCTCCGGCGGAGCGGGGTAAAGGGCTTGAGTTTATTAACAGCATTAAAGGAGGAGCGATTCCTAAGAATTATATCCCGGCTGTTGAAAAAGGGTTAAAGAGCATTATGGAAAAAGGCGTATATGCCGGATTTCCGGTAGTTGATGTCAAAGTCAATTTAATAGACGGGTCTTTTCATGAAGTAGATTCTTCAGAGTTGTCTTTTAAAATGGCTTCTATCGGGTGCTTTAAACAGGCGGAGATAAAAGCTAATCCGGTTATACTTGAACCTTATATGTCTTTAGAGATATCCACGCCTCAGGAGTATGCCAGCAGTATTGTGGGCAACATCTGTTCCTGCCGGGGCAGGGTTATAAATATCGAAGACAAACATGGGCAGAAGGTTGTGATAGCGCAGGCTCCTTTATCCGAACTTTTCGGCTATACCACTACTTTACGCTCAATAAGCAGCGGCAGAGCTTCTTGTTCTATGGAGTTTTTTCGCTATATGGAAGTGCCTTCAGAATTAGCTCAAAACATTATTGAACAAAATAAGAGATCTTAAGGTGATATTTCTTGCTGATTCCTTATGTAATATCTCAGTTGATAACTGAAATGTTACATAAGGGTGGAAAAAATCTTGGCTTTTGCTGAAAAAGGTTGATTTATTAAATATTTTGATTATAATAGCGCCTTTTAACCTTAGTAAGGTTTATAATTTTGATTAGGAGGAAAGGATAATGGCTCGGTTAATTGATCTGGAAAAAATAAGGAATATCGGCATTATGGCTCATATTGATGCCGGAAAGACCACTGTTACTGAACGGATTCTTTTTTATACGGGGAAATCCCATAAAATAGGCGAGGTCCATGAGGGTAAAGCCCAGATGGACTGGATGAAACAGGAACAAGAACGGGGTATAACTATTACTTCAGCTGCTACTACCTGTCATTGGAAAGAGAGCCGGATAAACATAATTGATACTCCCGGCCATGTTGATTTTACCGTTGAGGTTGAAAGAAGTTTAAGGATACTTGACGGGGCGATAGCGGTTTTCTGCGCGGTGGGAGGAGTAGAACCTCAGTCGGAAACTGTCTGGCGCCAGTCGGATAAATATAATGTTCCAAAAATTGCCTTTATTAATAAAATGGACAGAGTAGGAGCTGATTTCTTCGGTGTCTTGAAGAGTATTGAGAAAAGATTAGGCGCGAATGCTATTCCTTTACAGATTCCAATAGGTTCTGAAGATGATTTCCGGGGGATAATAGACCTTTTGGAAATGAAAGCTTATGTCTATGACGATGAATCTTTCGGCAAAAACTTTCATGTTGAAGATATTCCCGAAGAATTGAAAGAAATTTCCGGAAAGTACCGCCATATTATGGTAGAAAAAGCTGTTGAATTGGAAGATTCATTGACTGAGAAATACCTTGAATCTGAAAAGTCGGTTACTTCTGAAGATTTAATCCGCTCTATCCGTAAGGGGACCATATCTAATAAAATAGTTCCCGTTCTTTGCGGATCGGCATTTAAGAATAAAGGCATCCAGCGCCTTTTAAATGCTGTCGTTTTGTACCTTCCGTCTCCGGTTGATATCTCTGCTGTTGAAGGACACAGCCTGTCTGATTCAAACAAAAAGATTTTAAGAAAACCTGATGATGCTGAACCCTTCTCAGCCCTGGCTTTTAAAGTCCAGACCGACCCTCATATGGGGAAGCTCGTTTATATAAGGGTGTATTCCGGCAGGCTTGAATCAGGTTCCTATGTTTTTAATGCTGTAAAAGATAAAAAGGAGAGAGCTGGAAGGATTTTACAGATGCATGCTAATAAAAGAGAAGATAGGTCGGATATCTATACCGGAGATATCGCCGCGGTTATAGGATTGGACCATACAGCAACCGGAGATACTCTTTGTGATATGAATAATCCTATTATTCTTGAATCTATAGAGTTTCCCGCGCCGGTCATATCAATAAGCATAAAACCTCAAAGCCGTTCTGACCAGGATAAACTCAGCAAAGCTTTAGCTAAGCTGACTGAAGAAGACCCTACTTTTACTGTAAGTTCTGACACTGAAACTGGAGAAACAATTCTTTCCGGTATGGGCGAACTGCATTTGGATATTATTGTGGATAGATTAAAGCAGGAGTTTAATGTTTCGGCAATAGTAGGTAAACCAAAAGTCGCTTACAAAGAGACTATAATAAAGAGAGTCACCGAGAATTATAAACATGTCAAGCAGACCGGCGGGCACGGCCAGTATGGCCATGTTGTTTTAGATATTTCTCCGGCAGATCCTAACCAGGGTTTTGAGTTTAAAAATAGTATTAAAGGAGGGGCTATCCCCAGGGAATATATCCCATCAGTAGAGAAGGGCGTTATAAATATGATGAAGAAAGGCATATATGCCGGGTTCCCCATAGTTGATGTCAAAGTTGATTTAGTTGATGGTTCTTATCATGAAGTTGATTCTTCGGATTTAGCTTTTAAGCTTGCCGCGGGCGAGTGTTTCAAAAGAGCCTTTATGAAAGCTATGCCGGTATTATTAGAGCCGCTCATGTCTTTGGAAATCGTTACTCCTAAGGAGTATGTGGGAAATATTGTAGGCGATGTTTGTTCCCGCAGGGGCAAGGTTTTTGGAATTGAAAACAAGGCCGGCCAGCAGATTATTTCTGCTGAAGTCCCCCTGTCGGATATGTTTGGTTATACTACGGCATTGCGTTCATTGAGCAGCGGCAGGGCTGTTTCTTCTATGCATTTTGAGAAATATGTTAAAGTTCCGTTTGAGCTTGCCCAGAAAATTATTGAAGATAAGAATGCCGCAAAGAAATAGCCGTTTTTGTAGATTAACACATTCTTTAAGAGTGATAGCTCCTGTTTTTTATAATTATCTGTCAGCAGTTGGATAGAAAAATATGCCCGGAGGGCTGGACCCAATTTTACCCTGCTAAAAGCTGGGGAAAAGTGGAAAGGCCGGGGTTACCTAAGAAATTTCCATGCGCTTTTCCTATAGGATAGATATACCTATATCTTTTAATGGGAAGGTCTAATTTATTTCGCAAGTTGATCTCATAATCATATAGCTTTTATAAGATAGTAGGAAATAGCGCTTTCTAATGCAAATCTCGGGTTGACAGAGGTTTCTTTATCTAATAAAATATGTCAACAGAATTAGTTGAGCAATACAGGCAGCTATTTTAAAGAAGGGAGATTATGGCAATATATTTTATTATTTTAGGTGTTGTTGTTGTGGTAGTTTTAATTTTAGGTGCTATTATCGGCGCAGGCAGCCCTGTGGCAAAGAAAATAGTGGAAGTTTTAGCGGACGAAATAAAGAAACTTGAAAGAATGACCTTTGATGAGCTCAGCCATTTATGCAAGAAAGACCCGGAAAGAGAAATTGGCCATAAACATGGAAAGTTTATCCGCAATCTTTCCTGCACTACCTATGATAACACAGGGGGAAAATATCTGGACAATCCCCATTTGATATTGAAGACAAAAGTTATGGTAAGTTCAAAGGACAGAGCCTACTCTGATTATCAGCATATTACCAAGAAAAAAAGCCTTAAAGAAAAAGGTTCTTATCAAAAAACGGTTGAACGCCTTAAATAGTATTTATCCCGGCAGGCAATACCCCATCAGGAATGGGGATGGCGCCCCGATGCTTCGATCGGGACAGGCCGCTCTGCGGAAGTCCGAATGCCGCGGCTATAAGGCCGCAGAGCTTCTTTAAAAAGCTGTGTTTTTAGGCAGTATCCTTTTTCTGAAATCTCTGCCCTTTTCAATCGGAAGGCTTTCAAATTATTCTTAAATCCATTATATAAAATATTGCGAAGAAATCCTGACAAATGATATTGTAACAGTATCATTATTCAGGAGGTGTTATGTGAATTTGATTACACGGGATTCAGACTACGCTGTTCAGGCGGTTTGTCTTATAGCCGAGAAAAAGGAGAAAAGAGTTTCTGTTAGAGAATTAGTCCGGGAGCTTAAGATACCCAGGCATTTTTTGAGAAGGATACTTCAGGTTCTGAGCAGGAAAGGTATTCTTAAATCTTATGAAGGCAGGAGGGGAGGGTTTTCCTTATCGCTTAAGCCTTCATTTCTGTCTCTTTTAGATATAATAACGGTTTTTCAGGGTGATATTAGGCTTAACGGCCATACTTTTAAAAAGAAGATATGCCCTCATATACGGAATTGCAGGATAAAGAAAGAGTTGGACCTCATAGAAAGAGACATGATTGCGGGTTTAGAATCAATTACTATCAGGTCTATTATAAAATAGATAAAGGCTGTCTTTTATGGAGTATATAAAAGCGGAGTTTGTTGAAAGAAATCAATTACCCCACAGCAAGCTATGGGGTATCAAAAGTTTATTCTTTATAACTCTCTCGCGACAAATTGCGGGAAATGAACTACCTCGTAGCTTGCTGCGAGGTAGTTCATTAAACGGGCCTTTAGGAAACTGTATTTTTAAGCCGGAATATAAAAAGACAGCTTTTCTTGCCGGAGGAGTCGGATAACACCGGTCATTTCTATCTTGGCATATATCACGAAAACCGCCTCTCAACAGATGCTGTCCTGATATATTCTAACAGGACAGGGGATATAGCTTTTGAGAAATAGCTTGATTTCTTTGCTGAGAACAGCGAAAATATACGCGTCTTTTATACAGTTTCAGGATATGAGCCAAAAGAAAAGAAACACCTTTTCGGGCCTATTGATAAAAAGCTGATATTAAAAAACTGAAGACTTTGACAGCCGGATATTCTTATCTTCGGTCCTCCGGCTATGGTAAAAAGTATGTGTGATGTTTGTTTTGACGCAGGCTGTAGTACCCCTCGTTAGAGGACTTCGTTTTTTTACCCCGTTAGAAAGAATTTTTCTAACGGGGCGGGCGGTCTGCTTTGACGGTGATTTTAAACCGCCGTCGCCTTTAATCGGTAATGACCACCGATTAAAATCGGATAGTCCCGTTAGAAGTTTACTGACAAATATATATACATCGTGCACCCAAAAATATACACACATCGTGCACTCTTAGTAACGATTTGTATACACACATCGTGCACTTATTGATATAATGCCTTGTGTTAATATCTGAGAAAAATCAGGCATATATAAACGAAAAAGAACCAAGAAAAATAAATTGTCAAAACCGTTAGAGTGCACGATGTCTATATATTTTAAAAAGTTAATTCTGGTGCACGATGTCTGTATATTTATTAGTTTACTTCTAACGGGATGAACTTTCTCTAACGGGGTAAAGAGAGATTAAGGATAGAAAACTTTATGGGATATTAAACAGGCAGGGGGAGATTCAAGAGTTTTATAAAGAAGTATAGGCAAAATGATTGATTTTAAAGAAATTGTTTTTAAAAGATACAATAACCAAGATTACCAAATGATAAACCCCAAATCCAAATACTACAAAATTCAAAATAAATCCCAAATCCCAAATCTAAAAGAGAGGGACATTGATTCTTCTTGTTTTTGGATTTTGGATTTTGAGTTTATTTGGTAGTATTGGTAATATTGGGATTTTGGATTTTCTTTCTATCTTGGTTATTGGTTATTAAACTTTTGATAATACGTAAATTTTAGGAGGGGTGGCAGAGTCTGGTTTATCGCGGCGGTCTTGAAAACCGTTGAGGCGAAAGCTTCCGGGGGTTCGAATCCTCTCCCCTCCGTTTGTCTTTTTGAGGGCCTCAAACGAAGTGAGAGGCCTTAGGAACATCTAGAAAGAAAACAGCGGATTCCGGCAAGTCTCCGGCGCGCCGGAGTATAGTTCTTCCTTTAACGGTTTCGCTTCTCCCGATAGCAATCGGGAAAAGCGAATCCCCTTCAATCTGTAAAGCTCAAGCATGGTTTAGGTGAATCCTAACCCATTCTGTGAAGGAGGAAATCCTCTTCTCACAAAATCTCCTCACAAAATCCTTGAATTTCCCATTAAGAGGTATATATTGGTTGTATTTCAGGCTAAAGTCAGGGTCAAACAAGAATTTGAAAATGTAAAAGGGGACGGAAAAAGGGGCCAGTTCTATTTTTAGAGCAATTAAGTATTGTGTTCCCATAATTAACAGATACAACCAAAATATTTTGTACTATCAATAGTATGAATGCAGATAAGGAGGCCTGAATGATGAAAAGAAAAAAGAGTCCAGATCGTTCTATAAAACATAAAGATATCAGGATGTTGGGAACCTTCAAAAAGAAGAAATTTATCGATGCGGAAATGGCTGGATATATTGCGGATAAGGTTGTTGAGATTATGCCGAATCTTAAAGAGATGGCTGGCAAATATGATATCAATATGAAAGATATGATTCGTTTCCAGTTAGTATCGGAGAAGTGCCGCAGTGAAAGAGAAAAGAGGGGCCTTGCCTTTAAGCAGATTGCCTTAAGTTTAAAGGTTCCGCAATATCGGCTTAAGTATATTGAAAGCTCCAGCGTAAAGAATATAAATGCGGATATTCTCAAAAGATACATAGATTATCTTGGTTTACGTAGATGGTTTAATCTTTGGAAGAAGAATAACTTAGATGTATATGCCCGGCTATTAAAAGAAAAATGACACTACGCTGCACCGCTAAACTTTTAAAAGAAATGGGTATAGCTAAGACTGCTCTGGTTGAGAAAATCTCAAATGAATCAGCATTGGATGAATGGTACGCTCATTTATTCTTTCTTGCCCGGCGCAAATGCGTTCTATTCGCCCACGCACGAACATATTATGGATTTGTTGCCTATGGCCTAAAGCGTGAAGATATTCGCAATCTCAAAGATGTTTTTAGGAAAAATCTTGGTTATCGTCTATATGAGGATGGATTTAGTCCAGAAGCAATAAAGAAGGCCATCGCTGCTGCTGATACGGTTGTCTATGGCCGTGCTACAGATCGCCATGTACTAAGCACGATGGGCCAGATGATCTATGAGTTTGGCGCATGCCTGGATACGCATGGTTTTGTTACTCCGCAAACACTAAAGAAAGCAGCCGATTTTTTACCCCGTTCTCTGCATAAACAAGGGAGCGATTATATAATACCTCTTGAAGAGATGTGGCCGCTTTTGGAAGAAAAATATCCTATTTCTAAAACACAGGCAAAGGAAATAGCTGATTATCAACTCAGCAAAAGAGAACGCCGTATTTTTGCTGTAACAGGGAATCTTCCAGAGCGTTTGCAGTCACATACTTTGCCGACTGAACCATGTTGGTATGTGTTTTACCAATGGGCCGATGAACCGTATAATCGCAATGGAAAGATAATGTGTGTTTCTCGCGCAACAGGATCTGTGCTATACGATGAAGGTTTATAGTCATTAGCTTAAATATGAAAATGGCTTTGCCGACAGGTGTTAACCAAAATCCGATTTATGAAGAAAACGGTGCGAGTATAGCTATTGATATTACTTTTCCAGAAACAAGATCTTTACCAGAAGCGCCTACATTTTACACAGTAATAAATGGAAAACCCCTTTCAGGCATGATATTTATTTATTCTGAGTCTATCAAATAAGGAGAGAGTTTCAAAAACAAGGTCAAAGAGGTTATTTATTCCAGGATAAAAGAAATGGCAAAAGAGCTAAATGTGAAGATTAACTATTCTGATAATTAAAAAGTTTGTTATACATTTAGAAAGGGAACTGCTGTTGTCTTTTAAGGAGGAATTATGAACAAGAAAACTTTTATCTTTTTGTTTTTGGTTTCTTTTATCGTGTTAACGCCTTTTGCCGGAGCGAAGGAAGAAAGCAACTTATCAAAACGAGTCCTTGTCATTCGTGAGGGCAGGCAGATAAGAAGAGATATAGTAGCTGTGGAAGCTTCCATTTTAGACGGGATTATGGATGTAAAAGTAGAGGCGCGTATGCTGCGTGAAAGGCCTAAGATAAGCAATGTCCTTTTAGTAGGCCCGAGGATAGGCAGGGTTTATTATGAAACGAAAAGAGTGCTTCCTCCTATAATAGAAGAAGAGGAGCCTTATCCTATCCGCATAGCCGGAGGATTAATCAGCTTTGGGGAGAAGACTGAAACAAAGAAACCTAAAGGGACATTGGCAAAAGAGTTATTCAAGATAAGAGTCCCGGTAAAGAAAATAATCCCCGGGAAGAGATACCAGATTTGGGTGGTTTTAGAGAGTAAAACCCGCGGCGGGCAAGGCGGAGAGAAATTTAAGTTTAACTTAGATAATTTTTCAAGTTTCATCAACAATTGATGCATAATTCATATAATAAAGATCTCTCGTCAATGAGGCTGTAATCTTTTGGATAAAAGATAGAAAAGATTACTTAGCCGAATTGATTTCGAACGAAGCGAGAAATCTTAACATCGAACTCGAGGTCCTAAAATTTCACTTTGCAGTAAATAAAGACCTCTCGTCCCGCTGTGCGGGATTCGAGGCCCTAAAATTTATTGTATAAATTTTAGGAGAGGTGGCTGAGTCTGGTTTAAGGCGCCGGTCCCGAAAACCGGTTCCCGCTTTGCGGGACCTGGGTTCAAATCCCAGCCTCTCCGTTTTTTACGAAACAAAGAACAGAGAAGCATTTTCTGTAATGAGAAAACAAGATATTGCCCTCAGCCTAAGGCTGAAAGGCATATCTGCCAATAGTGACCGTTATCTTTTTACCCCGTTAGAGAACAAGTTCTCTAACGGGGTTTACTTTTTGTTCGCCCACCATGTCAAAATTCTCCTAATTTTAAAAAATCCGTCATCGTCTTTACCCCAACATACTGTATATATGTAATAACTATACAATATATGATATAGTTATTAAAAAAAGATATATTTTGTGCTTGACATTGTCAAAGAAGTATAATTTAATATAAAAGTAAACAAAAGTAAGAATATTGATATAAACAGATATGAAAGCAAAAGGTAAAAAACAAAGGATACCTTCTCTTTTAACCGTAGATGAATTAGCCGATTATTTGGGCTTGAAAAAGCAGACTATTTATAATTGGCTCAACCAGAGAAAGATTTTGGGGATAAAGATTGGGAAAGTATGGAGGTTTGAAAAGAAAGAGATTGATTTGTGGCTGCGTAAATGTAAACGGGGTTAAGAATGGGGAAGAAAATCGCAGGTATCTATATTTCTGAAGAGGGCGCGGGATTCGCTGTTGTTGAAGGGCGAAAGGTTATATCTTCAACCTATATTTCTTTGTCTCTTTTTGATGAAGATGTCCCGGGTTCAGAATTTAACCCTGACTTGAAGATGGAAGCTTTGATTAACAGGGGTATCAGGGAATTAAAGTCCGATATAAAAGATGCTTATGTGGGGATAAGCGATAAGTATACCTTTTTCCGTTATTTAGAGATACCCTTAATGAATAAAAAAGAACTACAGCTCGCCCTGCCTTTAGAAATTGAGAAATACATACCTTTTAAAATTGAGGATATTGCCTGGGATTATAACACTAAATATGATTACCGTCAGAAAAAGATACGGATATCTTCCTTAGGTATAAAAAAGGAATATCGGGATAGTTGGGTATCTATTTTTGGCAGGACAAATATTGGCCTTTTGTCCTTAGAAAGCGGGGCTCTTGTATCTTTAGGCAGTTTGTTTGCTTTAAATAAGATACCTCCCAAGGTCAAGAACTTCTCTCTCTTTGTCGTAGGCAGGGGGTATGGCGAGATCCTGGTTTATTCCAACAATATGCCTTATTTCAGCAGGTACACCAAGTTTTCCGCAGATGAAAGCGGAAATATCAATTATATAAAGGTAAGCGACGAAATAAATCTTGCCTTAAATTATTACCGGCGGGAAATTCCCGGCAGCCCTTTAGAAACGATGTTTGTATTGGGAGGAAAAGAGAACTTAGCCGGCCTTTCGGATGGATTTGAAAAGATTGATCTCCCGGTAGTCAAGATTGATTCGGAATTATTATACACAAGCCCCTTGCCTTCTATAGAAGAAGCTATGGCTGCTTCTCTTGCTTTAGGTAGATTGAGAAATAAAAAGTTCTTTTTCGACTTATCTAGAGGGGAAAAAGAAAAGCCTTTATTAAAACAGGTGTTTTCAGAAATTGCATCTAAGGATGTAGCTTATGTATTATGGGACTTTAAACCTGTCTTGAGGATACTTGCTCTTAGTTTGGTTATATTTTTAGGTTTGTTATTTTTTTACTCTTATCAGGATTCCCAGGCGGTAGTGTCTTTAAAAAAGGCGAAGCAGTCGGCCAGAGATGAAATCAAAAAAATACACGACGATAACCTTTTAAAGTTATTTGACACTGCTGATATAGAACAGTTAAAAGTTGAAACTGATGCTCAAGATTCTGTTTTAAGCCGAATTAACTCTGTAAAACAACCTGGTAATTACACCGGAAAGCTTATTAAAAGTATCGTAGAAGCTATGGGCCCGGGATTATGGTTTGAGAAGTTGGATATTAAAACAAGTGATTCTTTAAAACCAGATATATATCTGAAAGGATATGTTTACCTCAACAATTTAAGGAAAGAAAGCAAAGTCTTAAACAGTTCTATTTCAGATTTGGAAAAGATGGAGTTAGTGTCTGATTTGGGTTTAAATGTCCGGCTTATTTCCACCAATCGGCAGGAGATTGACGGTAACAAAGTAAGCGGATTTGAGATTAAAATAGACTGATTATGGATAAGATAAATTTAAACATATTAACGCGTTATAAAAATTTTGTTGTGATAATTTTATCCCTATCTGTTTGCGGATGGGGTTTGGTCAAATTCGCTGTTTATTATGACGCAAAGGTCAACGCAAAGACTAAAAATGCGGAAAGAATAAATAAAAAGTTAGAACTTGTTAAGGAGTTGTTTTCTTTGCAGGAGAAGATAGATTATAAAAAGACAGGTTTCTTTAAAAACGCCCGAGAATTCTTCATCCTTATATCTTCCTTGGCTGATAATTCAGGAATAGAGATAATATCTACAGCCCAGCCGCGTCAGGAAATATTAAAGAAGTTTGAAGGAAAAAGAAATAGCGGGCTTTATAAGATTTCAATTGATTTGAAAGTTACAGGGAAGTTTGACAGTTTAGTTGACTTTTTGAATTCGTTTAAAACCACAGGCAAAAATCTTGCGGTTTCAGCTATGGAAATAAGGAATAATCCTTCTGTTTCTGATACTGTTAATGTTAAAATGCAGATCAGAGGAGATATCCTGAAGTTATGAAACGGATATATTTTTTAATAATAATCTTAGCGTTTTCTCTGTTCTTTTCCGGGCCTTTTTCTTGGGCTGATAACCCTTTTCAGCCTAAGCTTCCTGTTTATGAAAAAGAGGGAACTAATCAAACCGTCAAAAATAAAACAGTTAATACCGTTAGAAATAGGATAGTTGATACATCAGTTTTAAACCAGATGAAAATAGAAGGCGTTTTTTGGGGGACAGACGAACCTTATGCCATTATCGACGGAGAAATCTACCGGATAGGCGATAAGATTAAAAATGTAGGCGCGGAAATAACCGATATCAAAAATGGTGTAATTCAGGTTATTTATAAAAAACGGGTATTTATTTTATCTTCTAAGCAGGAAATAGTCCCTTTCTAATTCAAAACGGAGGTTTTTCAAAACGGAGGTTTTTAATGGAAAGAAAAAGAAGAAAATTTTTTTGTTTGATTACAGCTTTAGTGTTTTTACTTATTCAAAGCGGTTCTTACGCGGTTTATAATGATAATAATATTTACGGCGGATATTTGATATCCACAGCAAAGAAGAAAATATCTATGGATTTGGAAGACGCTTCTTTAATTGATGTCTTAAAAATCCTCTCCCGGCAGACCGGATTAAACTTCGTATCTTCAGAGGCGGTGTCTAACCGCAGGCTGACTCTTTATCTGGATAAAGTCTCTTTAAAGAATGCTATGGATACAATCTTTTTAGCAAACAACTTGAGTTATGACTTCTATCCTGAAAGCAAAATATTTATCGTTAAAGACTTGGGCAAGCCGGCTATTGAGTTAAAGACTAAAGTCTACTTTCTTAAGTATGCCCGTCTTAAGTCAGGGAGGATGGACAAAGAAATTAGCGATGAAATGGGCGAAACCGGGGAAGGAGGTATTTCCGAAGCTGTTAAAAATGCCCTTTCTTCTCAAGGAAGCTTGACGGAAGATGCGAGGACAAATTCTTTGATTGTTACTGACACTCCTTTGAGTTTTCCCCGGATTGAAGCGGTTATCGCTTCTTTGGATGTCTCCATACCTAAAGTCCTGATTGAAGTTGAAGTTTTAGATGTGGCTAAATCTTTGACTGATGAATTAGGAGTTGATTGGAGCAGTAATGGATTGAGTGGTTTTTTTACCTCAACTTTTAAAAGGACAACCCATTTTCCTATCCCCGGAAGGTTAGATGGAATTGCTGGAGGAACGGTAACAGGAAATAATAGTTGGGGATTAGGCTCAGCTGGCGGTACGGCCCTGACTGCTGCTCTTAAATTTCTGCATACAGATACTACCACCAAGACTTTAGCCCGTCCTAAAATATTGACTCTTTCCGGAGAAACTGCTGAGTTGAACCTTAAGACCGATGAAGCGATAGGTATAACTACAACTACTGATGACAGTGGGAATCTTACTCAGGATATTGAAAGGGCTGATACCGGGACAGTTTTTAGGGTAACCCCCATGGTTAATCTGTCAAATCGGCAAATTACTATGTTTCTTGAACCTAAAGTAACAGAGGCAATAGACAGCGGGCTTACATTTGCCGGTAGCGCTAATGTTTCAGGGAATGTAAAGAATATCGAAGAGAGGGGAGTGAAAACTACTCTTGTACTACATGATGGAGATACCTTAATGATAGGCGGATTGCTTAGAGATAAAGATAAAAATACGAAGACTAAAATACCCTTTCTATCAGATATTCCGATTATTGGCGCGCTTTTTAGATCTAGGTCCAGGGGGAATAATGGTTCTACACAGCAGAGGGAACTTTTAATCTTTTTGACTCCTCATATAATTGATGATAGTAATTCTACCCAAATCGCTAATTCCGGTTTTAAAGAAATGAGGGAGCAGAGCTTTGGTATAAGGCAGGAGTCTATTGATAAAGCTTTAGCCAAGTTTCAGTGATAAGGTGATTATTAATGTTACCGCAGTTGGAAATGAAATATTTGTAGGGGAGAGTTTAAATCCCTCCCTGTACAGTTTTTTTGTCTGTTAGATTGGTTTATGTTAATATCGTAAGACAGAGAGTGTTTTTTTTAGTAAGGGATAGGTTAAAACTGTGCAGTATAAAAAAATAGGAGAGATATTACTTGCGGAAGGACTTATTTCTTCGGAACAGTTGAATAGTGCTATTACTGTTCAGAAAAAAAAAGGCGGCCGTATAGGTGAAATTCTTGTAAAAGAAAATGTTCTTACTGAAGAACAGATAGTAATAGGGTTAGGCAAACAGATGGGAGTCCCTTATATAACTAAGGCTTCCGGAAAGCTCAATCCTGCTTCAGAACAGAATCTTTCTGACCTTATACCTTACGATTTTGCTATTAAGAATGTCTGTCTCCCCCTATCACGGACAATTTCTTCTTTAACGGTGGTAATGTTTGATCCTACTGATTTGATTCTGCTTGATAACCTGCGCAAGATGACCGGATGTGATATAAATCCCATTATTGCTCCCCGTACAGATATATTAAAAACAATTGAAGAGTTTTACGGAAAAACGAAAATATTTAAGAATGCCATACAGGATACTTATGACCGGTTGTCTGATGATGATCAGGTAAGTATTGAGATAAAAACTGATGATGAAGAGCTGAGTCTTGATCGTCTGGTTGCCAGGGCGGAGGAAGCGCCGATTGTCAAGCTTGTAGATTTAATCATCCGACAGGCTATTCAGGAAAGAGCGTCGGATATTCATATTGAACCCTATAAGAATAAGCTCTCTTTACGTTACCGGATTGACGGGGTTTTACAGGAAATGCCGCCCCCGACATCTTCTCTGCACCAGGCTTTGATATCAAGGATAAAGATATTATCCAAGATGGATATTGCCGAAAAACGGCTTCCTCAGGACGGCGGGTTTAGTGTCCATATTGAAAATCGGACAGTGGATTTGAGGGTTTCAACCATGCCTACTATTTACGGAGAGAAAATTGTTATGCGCATATTGGATAAGGGCAGAGTCCCTTTGGATATTATTCAGTTGGGTTTTCTGCCTCATGAAATGGAATTGATTAAGAAAGGATTGTCTTTATCTTACGGGCTGGTGCTTTTGACCGGCCCTACCGGATGCGGTAAAACAACTACTTTGTATTCCGCTTTGAACCACTTAAAATCTCCGGCTAAGAATATTCTGACAGTTGAAGATCCTGTAGAATACCGATTAGACGGTATTAACCAGCTTCAGGTAAAGAATGATATCGGCCTTACTTTCGGACAGGCCTTGCGCAGTTTTCTCCGCCAGGACCCTGATGTAATTCTTGTTGGTGAAACCCGGGATTTAGAAACGGCAGAAATTTGTATGCGGGCGGCTTTAACCGGCCATTTAGTTTTGTCTACTCTGCATACTAACGATGCTCCATCTTCAATAGTCCGGCTAGAGGACATTGGAGTCCCTAATTATTTAGTGGCTTCAGCTCTGCGCTTAGTTATTGCCCAGCGTTTAATACGCAGGCTTTGCTCTGCCTGCAAGCAGGCCCATGAACCTAAAAGCAGGGAATTTTACGGTGTTTCTATTTCTTCAGAGGTAGTTTACCAGGCAAAAGGATGTAAGGAATGTAATTATATAGGGTACAAGGGCAGGGGGTTGATTTCCGAAGTAATGCTTTTTGATGAAGATATAAGAAGATTAATTTACCAAAAGAGCCCTTTAGAGGAAATAAAGAAAAAAGCTAAGGAAAAAGGTATGATGTCTCTGCTTGAAAACGGGTTTAAGAAAGTAGAAGAAGGTATGACTTCTATGGAAGAGGTTTTATCGGCTGCGTTTGCCTAAACGTCCCGGATTTTTATACGGCGTATATGTTTTCTTATGGCAGGGGTTTTAAACCCGCCTTCGCAGAATTTCCTGTCTATAAGGGTGGGGGTGAATAACGATAGGAATTCTGCTTCGGCGAAATTTTTCGCTATCATTTTTGTGTCGCGAGATATAGTTATTAGATTATACATTAGATTGTTTTGCTAAGTGAAGAAAGATATTTTGTGGGTGTAAGTTTTAGAAACTGTAAGGAATAATTAAAACGTGGAAAATTTTGCGTACATAGCAAAAGACCGAAATGCTAAACGCATAAGGGGAGTTGTTCAGGCTGATTCCCGGGAATCAGCAATCAGAAACCTGCAGGATAAGGGATTATATATTATTGCTTTAAATCCGGTATCTTCAGAGAGCAAACAGGATTTACTTCCTGTGTCAAGGAAATTTTCCCATTCAAAGATCAAACTGTCGGATTTAGCTCTCTTTGCAAGGCAGTTATCCACACTCCTTTCCTCAGGCGTAACTCTTATGAGAGGATTAGAAATAGTTTCCTCCCAATGCGGAAGCAAGAGGTTCTACAATATCCTTGATAAGATAATTTACGATGTTAAATCCGGCCTTTCTTTGACAGAATCAATAAACAAATATCCTTTGGTATTCTCAACCTTATGGCAGGGGCTTATTGATACCGGAGAATCTTCAGGTAACCTTGCTGAAGTTTTAGACCGGTTGGCAGAATACCTTGAATTGCGTCAGGAATTTGAGAGGAAACTTGTATCCGCTTTAATGTATCCTATCCTTTTGTTAATTGCGAGTATTGGGGCTATGTGTATTTTTACCTTTTTTATCCTTCCTCGGTTTCAGACAATATTTTTTCAGCTTGGCGTCCAACTTCCTCTTTTAACCAGGATAATCTTTACCTTAACCGGATTATTAACCCATCATATTGTTGCTATAATTATTATTTCTTCAGCTGTTGTTGTAGGCCTGCGTTTTTTCGCAAAAAGTCCTATGGGGAGAAAGCTAATTGACAAGGCTCAATTGGAGATTCCGTTCATTAAAGATTTCTTTCTGGTATATTTTTTGGAACGTTTTTCTTCAACTTCTTTTATACTTTTTCAGAGCGGTGTGCCTATTGTATATACCTTAGATGTAATTCAGAGGAGTATAGAGAATGGTATTTTCCAAAAAGAGTTTCAGAGTATCAGGAATAATGTTAAGGGAGGTAACCCTCTATCCGCGGAGTTGGCAAAGTCAAAGATATTCCCTCCTTTAATTATTGAAATGGTCGCCATTGCTGAAGAAGTGGGGAATTTTCCTGAAATGTTTGGTAAGATATCCAAACATTACCAAACTATGCTTCAGACTAAGGTAGAAAGAGTTTCGGCCCTTTTTGAACCTTTAATGATTGCTTTTATGGGGGCAGTTGTCGGTGTTCTTGTAATTTCTTTATTCCTGCCTTTATTCCAGATCGCAGTCGCCTACCATTAAGCTGCATATTGGGCATTATTATATCCGCTGCTTTACCACAATCAAAGTTCAACAATTGTAATTTAAGGGAGTTTGTAGATGGTTCTGAGAGAAACTTAACATTTCTATTTAGTAATTATTATTAACATTTCTATATTGTAACTACATTTTTCAGAAAATGCTTGACAAAACGGCTATTTATAATACAATTAGTTTTCTTCTTTTATTATAATAGATATCAACGGCAAGATTATAGAACTGTTGTGTTTTATAACAATTCAGTTTTGAGCTAATTGCCCACGTAGCTCAGGCGGTAGAGCACATCATTGGTAATGATGTGGTCACCGGTTCAACTCCGGTCGTGGGCT
>CAZSRG010000011.1:0-28267 GCA_964609315.1 uncultured Planctomycetia bacterium | reverse complement strand
TAATTTACCAACATCTTCTCTGAGGCGGGATTTCCTTAATATTATAAATTAGCAAATGAGGCCGCAACTTATGGAATCCGAAGGATGACATAAGCTGCATGGCCGAATTTATCCCGCCGAAGGTTGGTAAATTGTCAACGATAATTTACCAACATCTTCTCTGAGGCGGGATTTCCTTAATATTCACAAACGCCCCAAATGCAACCTAAGCGGTACGGCCGCTAATGTTGCATTTGCACAAGGATTTATCAAAGTTAGGCGAATTTTCCTTAACCCAAATAATGCGGTTAGCATTATTTTCCCGCTTGTGCCCGTGAGGGTACCTGTGCCCGCAAGGGTATAGGGCCGACCCCATATTTTCCACTGGAAAAGTATGGCTTGTGCCCGTAAGGGTAAAAGGCCGGGGTTACCTAAGGGGAAAATGCTGTATACTCTTTAGTACAACCGCTGTTTAATGTAACTATTTAGGCTGCCGGGCATTATGAGCATTTTGCGATCTCAACAGCATTTTCCCGGTTAATATTCTGTCAATACTTTCTAAAAAGGGAGAATTAATTTTATAATCTTATCTCCCCAAAAAGCCGAAATAAAACACGCTAAAGACAAAAAGGGGAGGTAAGCTATTAAGTGTGACTTCTTAAAAGCTATAATATATACACCATAAACAAGTGAAACTACCGGAGCGAGAAAGAATGTCAAAAAAGATAGTTTCCATCCCAAGAACGCGCCAACCATGCCCAAAAAATCAACATCGCCTAATCCAAGAGATTCCTTTTCTCCTTCTATTGTTTCCTGTTTTTTCAGAGAAAGGTATATCCATAATCCGAAATCGCCCGCAATCTTCAAAGAATACGAAAGGCCTATACCCAGCAAAAGCCCTTTTATGCTATGAACCACAGGCAAGGATGAAAAACTCACATCTAACAGCCCTCTATGGCTTATCAACTGTCCTGTTTTTACTAAGCTCATAGCGACAGCGGTGAAAATACCAAGAATGCATATCCATCCCGGAATCGCATGGTAATCAATATCAATAAAGCTGACCAGTATACAGAAGACAAACAGAAAAATGTATTTCAAAAACAGAAAAGAAAGCCCGAATTTAACAAAGGTGAATAAGAAAACTATGCCGGTTAAAAGTTCTACAAGAAAATACCTGACGGATATTTTCTCTCCGCAAAAACGGCATTTACCTTTAAGAAAAAGAAAACTCAATAAAGGAATGTTGTCATACCATTCAATTGTCTTTTTACAATGCGGGCAAAAAGAAAAAACCGGCTTAACTATTGACAATTCTCTGGGAAGCCTATAGATACAGACATTGAGGAAACTCCCGATACATAAACCTAAAACAAAAATAAAAATTTCAGTAAACACCGATATTCCCATAATTAAGCATCCCTCAAGATCGTATAACTTTTGCCAGAGCTCTTGAAAGGATTTTCTCTCCTCCGGGAAAATCCCTGCCCATCCATATCTCCAAAGACGCCAACCCCTGATAAATAAGCATCCACAACCCGTTCATTACCTTACATCCTCTTTTCCCTGCCTCTCTAAGCAGAACCGGATTAGAAGGGTTATAGGTTAAGTCATATACTAAAAGATTCTTACCAAGTTTTTTAGGGTCCAAAGGCAAAGAATCGTTTTTATTCATACCCAGGCCGGTAGCATTTACCAGCAAAGAGGTATCATTCAAATCAATATCGGGTTCGGAATTATAAACTTTAACCCTAAGTTTCTTATACCTCTCCTTTATCTCTTCGGCTAACTTCTTTGCTCTCCTAATCTTAATATCAAAAAGGCCAAGACAACCTGCCTCTTCCTCAGCTAAATAAACCGATATGGATTTAGCTGCCCCTCCGGCACCGAGGATTACGGCTTTCCTCCCCCTAATATTAAACTTAGCTTTCTCTTTCAATGAACGGACAAAACCAATCCCGTCAGTATTAAATCCGGTTAACTCCCCTCTATCTGCCTTTATAGTATTAACAGCTCCTATTAACTCAGCCTTCGGGTCTAACTTATCCAAAATCCCCATTACTTTCTGCTTATAAGGAACTGTCACATTCAACCCCTTTATGCCAAGAGATATTATGCTGTTTTTTAGATATTTCGCCTGCTCAGGCAAAGTTTCAAAACAAAGATAAACAGCATTAATCCCCTTCTTCTCAAAGAAATAGTTATGCATTAAAGGAGAAAAGGAATGTTTAACCGGAAAACCAACTAAGCCGTATAAAGAAGTATTACTGTTAATCATTTTCCTAAAACTACTGACCAGAAATAGTTCCACTGGCGGTCTTTAAAATAAGAAAAAGGGTCAGGGTAATTATATATCAGCTCTTCTTCTATTTCTTCCTTACTCCTGTAAACTTTAGCCTTAGGCCAGCCTTCCCCTTCTTCTTTATACCCGTAAATCAATTCCCAAAAATTGTGCCATTCTTCAGGAGTAAAATCTCCCAATACATGATTAGGAGAAAGAACCTTAAGCTTTTCCTGTTTAACAATCAAAGTCAAAGGGATCTTTCTTTGAGGATCAACATCGGCAGAGATATTGTGCCCGATTATTCCTAATTTGTATTTTATGAGATTAGTAATTTCAGAAAGGTTATATTTCAGGGAACCGTAGGAAGGCGTCTTTTTAAACTGGACTACCGAAAAGACAAAAACCGCTAAAATAAATATCCCTATAGAATACCTGAAAATTTTCACTGCAGGATTTTATTCAAAGCATCTAAATAAGCTTTTACTGACGCCTCTATAATATCAGTGCTTGAAGACCTTCCAAAAACATTCTTTTTTCCGGACTTTAACTCAACTCTTGCCCTGCCTAAAGCATCCTTTCCGGAAGTAACAGCCTCCAACTCATACCTGATTAACCGGGGTTTCAGCTTAGTAACCTTATCCACAGCTTTAAAACAGGCGTCAACAGGCCCGTCCCCTGATGATTTAGCAGAGAACCTTTTTCTAAAAAACATCAGTTCAACTTCAGCAGAAGGTAAAGAATTTGTCCCGCCGGTTATATTTACCCCTAAAAGTTTTATTAATTCTTTCACTGGCTTTATCTCATCTTCAACAATAGCGGCTAAATCTTCATTAAAGACTTCTTTCTTTTTCTCAGCTAATTTTTTAAAACGGGAAAAAACCGATTCGATACTCTTCTTATCCATCTTAAACCCCATAGCGGCTAACCTCTGCGTTAAGGCGTGCCGGCCCGAATGTTTCCCTAAAACAAGGCTCGTCCCTTTAAGTCCGATATCTTTAGGGTTCATAATCTCATAGGTGGTGCGTTCTTTTAAAATAGCATCCTGGTGGATCCCCGACTCGTGGCGAAAAGCGTTAGCTCCTACCACAGCTTTATTAGGAGGAATAAGAAACCCGGTAAGAGAACTAACCAGCCTTGAGCTTCGCGCTATTTCTTTAGTATTTACCGAACTATAAATACTCTTGAAAATGTCTTTTCTCGTCTTTAATGTCATAACCACTTCCTCTAAAGAAGCGTTGCCGGCTCTCTCTCCTATCCCATTCACAGTACAATGGACCTGCCGGACGCCGGCTAATACTCCGGTGAGAGAATTTGCCGTCGCCATCCCTAAATCGTTATGGCAATGGATTGAAAGAACCGCCTTGTTTATATTGACAACATTGTTTAGGATATCTTTTATTAAAGAAGCTACCTCCTGAGGATAAGAATATCCCACAGTATCAGGAATATTAATAGTCTTAGCTCCCTGAGATATAGCTGTCTCTATTACCTTAAAAAGAAAATCACGGTTTGTCCTGGTAGCATCTTCAGGAGAAAACTCAACATCTCCGCACTTACCACGCGCCATCTTTACATAACGTTTGGCAATATTGATTATATCTATTTCGGGTTTCTTAAACTTGTACTTTAAATGGATTTTGGAAGTAGCCAAAAACACATGTATTCTCGGCCTTTTAGCGATTTTTAAAGAATTCGCCGCGGCCAGAATATCTTTCCGCATACATCTGGCTAAACCGCACACAGAACATTTCTTGATTCTTCTGCCTATTTCCTTTACAGCCAGAAAGTCATCCGGGCTGGCAATCGGAAACCCCGCTTCAATGACATCTACTCCCATATTCTCTAACTGATAAGCTATATCTAATTTCTGTTTAGAATCGAGAGAGGCCCCGGGAGCCTGTTCTCCATCTCTTAAAGTAGTATCAAAAATAATCAGTTTTTCTTTTTTCATAGTCCTCTTTTACCCCAATTAACCCTGTCAAAAACCGGTATTTACCCATTCATAGCCATTGGCTCTTTGCTCTTTGCCATTAGCCATTTGCTATTTGATCCAAGGCATCATCTTACGAAGTTTTGCCCCGACTTTCTCAATAAACATCCCGGCCTCAGACTTCCTTAAAGCCTGAAAAACCGGCCTTTTAGCCTGATTCTCCAAAATCCATTCCCTGGCGAATTCTCCGGACTGGATTTCTTCTAATATTTTTCTCATCTCTTTCTTAATTCCGCTGTCTATTATTCTTTTCCCTCTGGTTAAATCCCCATATTCAGCAGTATCAGAAATAACATAGCGCATTCCTCCAATACCTCTTGAATAAATCAAGTCAGTAATGAGTTTGAGTTCATGGCAGCATTCAAAATAAGCTATCTCCGGCTGATACCCCGCTTCTACTAAAGTCTCAAACCCCCTTTGTATTAATTTTGTTACTCCTCCGCAAAGAACAACCTGTTCACCGAATAAATCGGTTTCGGTCTCTTCTTTAAAAGTCGTTTCAATTACTCCCGCTCTTGTCCCGCCGATGCCTTTAGCATAAGCCAAAGATAGCTGCTTGGCCTTCTTAGTAGCGTCCTGATAAACAGCGATAAGACAGGGAACCCCTTTTTCCTGCTCAAACATATCCCTTACTAAATCACCCGGCCCTTTAGGCGCTACCATATATACATCGACATCTTCCGGAGGGATAATCTGATGAAAGTGAATATTAAACCCGTGAGAAAAGCCTAATGCCTTGCCTTTTTTTAGGTTAGGCAGGATGTTTTCCTGATAAACTTTCGGCTGAATAGTATCCTGAACCAAAAGGTGAATAACATCCGCCTGTTTACAGGCTGAAAAAGCATCTAAAGGATTGAACCCGTCTTTTTGGGCTTTCTGATAATTCACTGTGCCTTTCAACTCAGAGACTATAACCTTCACCTTAGAATCCCTGAGATTCAAAGCCTGCGCCCTGCCCTGAGCACCATAGCCTATAACTGCGACTGTCTTTTTCTTCAAAACATCTGATTTCGCGTCTTTGTCATAATAAACTTTCGCCATATCCTTTCTCCTTTCTCCAATTTATAAACGGTAAAACCATCCCAAATTTCGCAGAGGAAGTTACTTAACAATAGCAATCTTGCCTGTCCGGACAAGCTCCTTAATCCCTTTCTTGCGGCATTCTTCTAAGAGCTCTTTTATCCGGCTGTGATCTCCGGAAAATTCAATTATGCTGTATTTTGCCTTTTCTTCCAACACCTTAGCCCCAAACCGCTTCACTAAAAGCTGGATTTCTTTTTCCCCTCCATCAGAAGAATCAACTTTTAACAATAATAATTCCCTGTCAATATAATCTTTCTTAGTCAAGTCCGATACAGTAATTACATCTACAAGTTTGTTTAACTGTTTTTTAATTTGCTCTAATATACGCTCATCTTTGGCATTAACTACTATAGTCATACAGGATATAGTTGAATCATTAGTTTCTCCAACAGCTAAGGAATTAATATTGTACCCTCTGGCAGAAAACAGAGAAGATATACGCGCTAACACCCCGAATTTGTTCTCTACCAATGCCTGAATTGTGTGCCTCATTAAATTATCTCCTTCAAGGCAGAAACAACTTTGGGATCAATTTTATTGTCTTCAGCCATTTTGTCAAGCTCCTTTATACAATCCTCATAACTTAAAGGTTCGCGATAGGGACGCCCTGAAGTTAAGGCATCAAAGATATCCGCTACCGTAAGAATCCTTGCCGGCAAAGAGATTTCGTCTCCCTTCAAACCGTCAGGATACCCTGATCCATCTAATTTCTCATGGTGATGGCGGATAGGGTCAAGCAAAGCCTTAAAACTCTTTAAAGGTTTGATGATAGTTTCTCCGACTATTGAATGACTGCGCATAATATTCATTTCTTCATCATCCAACCGGCCGGCTTTTTTCAAAATATCGTCTCCAATGCCTATTTTGCCGACATCATGAAGACTCGCCGCCCGTTTAATAATATCCACGTCTTTTTTATCCAACCCTAATTTTATAGCTATCCTCGATGAGAAATCTGATACTCTGTCAGAATGGCCGCGGGAATACGGATCTTTGGCCTCAACAGCTAAAGCTAATGCCGAGATGGTTTGAAAATAGCTTTGTTCTATATTCTTACTAAGCTTAGCGTTTTCTAAAGATACCGCTATCTGTCCGGCTAAATTAGACAATATCCTCATTTCGTCTTCAGAAAAATTGTCGCCGTATTTCTTCCCGCTGAGAAGGAGGACTCCCCCCATCTTATCCCTGAGAACAAGAGGGACACATATCAAAGGAGGAGAAAATAAACCAACTTTCTTTTCATTCTCACTCTCTAATACAGGAATAAACAACGGCTTCCCTTCCTTAGCGACCCAGCCGATACTTCCTTCTCCGATTTTAACTTCTAAAGGAGCATCTTCTATATCTGAACCCGAAATTACTTTCCTGGACAAAACATTTATATCTTCATCAAAAACATATATGGCTCCCCGCTTTGCCAATAATGCTTCAACCGTTGTCTCTAAAACAAGCTTTACCAGTAAATCAAAATTTTCTACTGAAGTTATTGTTTTCCCTACCCCCGAAAGCACACGGTAAAGAGTAATTTTAGTGGCCTTGAGTTCCTTTATATTAGACTCCAGCCTGGCCATCATATCGCCGAAAGACTTAGCTAACTCGGCTATTTCACCTTCTTCTTTTACTAATTCTAAAAATGATTCTTTATCCATACTGCCTAAAAGGCCTTCTTTCAACTTCTTGCTCAATAAAACCAGTTTCATTAAAGAATTCCTGACGCCGAAGAAACCGGTAATACAGCCCGCCCCTACCAGCAATGCCAATAAAACAATCTGGTTATTGCTAAATTCCAAAGGCCTGCCATTAAGATAAGAATAAAAGAAATACCCTAAAAGCCCTAAAGGGATAACAGAAAAAACAAAAAAGAAAAGGTTAAACCGGACAATTAAAGACCTGCTGGGTATGTATTTAGATTTTTTCTCTTTTTTCATCTGACTGCAAGGATATTTGCTATGATTTTCATAAAATTAAAATGACCTACGCCATACCGCCAATCATCCTGTTTATTGCCTCTCCGGCAGGAACCATAGGAAGGACATTCTCTTCTTCTTCAACCCAAAAATCCATGAAAACAGGGCCGTTATAAGAAAGAGATTCCTTTATAACTTTTTTAATATCTTTCTCTTTATCCACTTTAAAACCTTTGACTCCGTAGGCTTCCGCTATTTTTACAAAATCAGGGTTTTTCAAAGGAGTAGCTGAATACCTCCGTTTATAAAAGAGTTCCTGCCACTGCCTAACCATACCCAAATAATGATTGTTGAGGATTGCGGTCTTAACCGGAATATTATAAGTTGAAACAGTAGCTAACTCCTGGATATTCATCTGTATTGACCCGTCACCAGCAATATCAAAAACAGCCTTATCAGGATTGCCTATTTGCGCGCCGATAGCCGCGGGAAAACCGTATCCCATTGTGCCTAACCCTCCGGAAGACAAAAAATGCCTGTTCTCAAAAGAGCGGTAGAATTGCGCCGCCCACATCTGGTTCTGGCCCACTTCAGTAGATATAATAGCTTTCCCTTTAGTCTGGAGATAAATCTCCTCTACCACCTGCTGAGGTTTTATATTACCTTTAATGCTTTTCTTATACCCTAAAGGATATTTCTTCCTATAATCCGATATCTTTTTTGTCCAGGAAGAAACTCTTGGAGACTCCTTTACCACTTCAAGAAGTTCACCTAAAATATTCCCGGCATCGCCTACAATAGGAATATCAACTTTAATATTTTTGCTTATGGAAGTAGGATCAATATCAATATGTATAATCTTTGATTCCGGAGCAAAAGCATCCAGCCGGCCTGTAACTCTGTCATCAAACCTGCAGCCTATAGAAATGAGCAGGTCCGACTCGGTTATCGCCAAATTGGCATAGACCGTCCCGTGCATGCCCGGCATCCCTAAAAACAGAGGATGGTTTCCCGGAAAACCTCCCAACCCCATAAGAGTAGTCGTAACCGGAGCGTTTATTTTCTCGGCAAACTCTTTTAACTCACGGTGCGCTCCTGAACTTATAACCCCTCCTCCGGCAATAATAACCGGCCGTTTAGATTTCTTTATCGCTTGCGCCGCTTTTTTAATCTGCCCGGGATGACCGTAATAAGTAGGTTTGTAACTGCGAATATTGACTTCTTCAGGATAAGAAAATTCTGTATCCTGAATCTGGACATCTACAGGGATATCTATGACTACGGGCCCCGGCCTTCCTGTAGAAGCTAAATGAAATGACTCTTTTATAACCCGGGCTAAATTCCCGACATCTTTTACTAAATAGTTGTGCTTGCTTATGGACCTGGTAATACCGGTAACATCCGCTTCCTGAAAAGCGTCATTTCCAATTAAAGAAGTCTTAACTTGCCCGGTAATAGCTACCAAAGGGACAGAATCCATATAAGCGGTAGCAATCCCCGTAGTAAGATTTGTCGCTCCCGGGCCTGATGTAGCTATGCATACGCCCGTCCTGCCCGTTGACCGGGAAAACCCGTCAGCCGCATGAGCAGCTGCCTGTTCATGGCGAGTCAGAATAAATCTGATAGGCGAATCATACAACTTGTCAAATATAGGTATAACAGACCCTCCGGGATACCCAAAAAGGACATCCGCTTTTTCTTCAAGCAGGCATTTGATAAGGATCTCTGAACCTTTCATAATTATTTATTATACCATAAATAACAGATTTACACACATCGCGAACTCGATAAAAACTCCAAACACTAAATCCGAAACTCTAAACTCTAAACAAATCCTAAATCTCAATTTCCAATGTTCTAAACATCATACTGTTTTGAATTTTGTGTTTTTTCATTTTGATATTGTTTAGTATTTCGATATTAGTATTTAGTATTTCCATATTTTACGTTATCAAAATTATTAGCTGTCAAACACCGCTCCCTGAGAAGCCGAACCAACCCTTCCTAAATAGCGGTAAAGATACCCGCTCTTAACTTTAGGAGGAAGAATCTTCATCTCTTTTTTCCTCATATTTATCTCTTTATCAGAAAGGACCGCTTCAAGTTTCCGTTTAGTAATATCCAGAATGATTTTATCGCCATTTTTCAGATATGCGATCAGCCCTCCTTTAGCCGCTTCCGGGGCGATATGCCCGACACAAGGCCCCCTTGTCCCGCCGGAAAACCTGCCGTCAGTAATAAGAGCGGTATGTTTATGCAGGCCCATGCCTACAATAGCGGAAGTAGGAGAGAGCATTTCTCTCATCCCAGGTCCACCGGAAGGGCCCTCATACCTTATTACCACAACTTCTTTCTTTTTGATCTTTCCCGACAGAATAGCTTTCATTGCTTCTTCCTCAGAATTAAAAATAACCGCTTTGCCTTCAAACATAAGCATGTCTTTATCAACTGCCGACTGTTTGACAACACAGCCTTCCTCAGCTAAATTTCCGTATAGAATAGCTATCCCGCCTTCTTTATGGTAAGCTTTATTTAAAGGCCGGATGACATCCGCGTCAAAAACAAAAGCTTCTTTTGCTATCGTTTTAATTTTCTTTCCCGAAACAGTAAGGTTATCTTTAAGTTTTGGAAGAAGCCTCTGTAATACCGCGGGTATCCCTCCGGCATAATCCAAATCCTCCATAAAGTACTCTCCGCCCGGCCTGAGATTAGAAATATGGGGAGTATCCCGGGATACACGGTCAAAATCCTTCAAAGACAAATCTACTTCAGCTTCTTTAGCTATAGCCATTAAATGCAGGACCGTGTTTGTTGACCCGCCTAAAGCCATATCTACCCTGACAGCGTTCTCCAAAGAATCTTTATTAACTATATCTCTGGGCTTTATATCATTTTTAACCAAGCTTATAACCCTCCGGCCGGACTCATAAGCTATCCTTCTTTTCCTGCTTAATACTGCCGGAGTAGTAGCGCAGGAAGGAAGAGATAACCCCATAGTTTCTATAAGACAGGA
The DNA here is from genome assembly GCA_964609315.1 of uncultured Planctomycetia bacterium. Classification (GTDB taxonomy): domain Bacteria; phylum Omnitrophota; class Gorgyraeia; order Duberdicusellales; family Duberdicusellaceae; genus CAZSRG01. Next base: position 18,011 of record CAZSRG010000011.1, on the reverse strand, counting down.
AGTAGTATTGGCCGTATAAAGCCCCTGGCATGAACCGCAGGAAGGACAGGCCTCTTTTTCCAGAAACGACCTTTCTTTTTCGTCCATTTTACCGGCCTTAAACCGGCCGACCGCTTCAAAAGTATCCCTAACCAGAGATAGCCGCTTTTTCCCATACCGGCCCGAAAGCATAGGCCCGGCAGTAACAACAATTGAAGGAATATTAATTCTCAAAGCGCCCATTACCATTCCGGGATTAATTTTATCACAGTTAGTCAAAAGAACCAGCCCGTCTAAACTATGAGCGCTGGCAATGGTTTCAATTATATCAGCTATCAATTCCCGTGAAGGCAGGGAATATTTCATTCCCGAATGGCCCATTGCTACTCCGTCGCATATTCCCGGGACGCCGAAAATGAAGGGAGTCCCGCCCGCGCTTTCTACCCCTCTTTCAATATAACGTTCCAAGTCCCGCATATTTATGTGCCCGGGGATCAAATCTGTAAAAGAAGAAGCTATCCCAATAAAGGGATTCTTGAAATGTTCGGAAGACAAACCCGTTCCGTACAACAATGCCCGGTTAGGCATCCGTTCAACACCTTTTTTTACTTTATCTGACCTCATCTTTTTCCTCCCTTAATATGTACCCGTATTATCAAAGCTATCTTTGTTTTCTAAAACTCTAAACTCTTCAGTCATAGGCTGATTCTAAACAAATCCTAAAAGCAAATTCTAAACTCTAAACTCTAAACAATTTCAAATATCAAATGTTCTAAATCCTAAACTAAACTTAAATTCTGATGCCAAAATTCTAAACACACCACAAACTTATTGTTTTGGATTTTGTATTTTGGTCATTTGATATTGTTTAGTATTTAGAATTTAGTGCTTAGGGGTTAGGATTCCCTCCCCCCTAATGTGAAAGAACATTCTTTTAAATTTAATCATTCTGTTTGCATTTTTCATAAAACTTTTGACATTATCTATGTACCCTCAGACCCTCCGTAAATATCATCTATACCACTTACTTGCCCCTATCTCTTTGCTCTTTGCTCTTTGCTCTTTGCTATTGGCTATTTGCCAATCAGACCGCCCCGATGTTCGAAACTAAAGAAAAATCAACGGAAAAATCAGCTCAAACCATAAATATCACTAAGAAGAGGCTTCAACTGCGGTAAACGTTCTTTTACAGTTTCCCAAACAATCTCCAAATCCACACCAAAATATTCATAAATCATTTTATCCCTCATCCCTGCCATTTCTTTCCAGGGGATATCGGCATATTTTGATTTTACTCCTTTGGGTATATTTTTAGATGCTTCTCCTATTACTCAAAGTTTCTCACAACCGCATCCACTATCAAATCATTCTTTGAAAAGCCCTCAAAAGACAGACCTTTTGTATACTCTTCTATTTTTGTTATGGCGTCTAAAACATCTTTTAGATATAGATTGTAATCTCTTTTCTTGCTCATATATAAACTGTTTCATTCAAGATAGCTTCTTTTATAAGAGGTTTTAGGGATTTTTTTGTTGCCAAATCTACTTTTATACCAAGCAGATTAGTTAAGAATTCTTCCAGCTTTATAAACTTGAAGATATCCGGCGGCTCATAAAATTCTACCAGAATATCTATATCGCTCTCTTTGCCCAAAGTCCCGTTCGCGCAGGAGCCGAAGATTCCAATAGACTTGACCTTATATGTCTCTTCCAACAATTTCTTATTCTCACTGATTCTTACCTTAATCAGCTCTAATGTCATTGCGATACTCCATATCCTAAACAAACACAAAACAATAAAAGGAAATTCTCTCTATGCCGACTAAAGCTAATAGCATCAGAAACAGCTATGTTTTTCAAGAATCCGCTATTTATCGCCCTGAGACATTTCGGAAGTGTCTTTTTTTACACTCCCGAAGTGTAATACCGGATTATTTGCCATCTGCCCTTCGCCATTTGCTAATAGCTATTTGCTCTTAGTCATTCGCCATTCGCATAGTTCAAAGAATTAGTCAGCTCCTTCTAACCTGCCTAAATCTTTCAATTCCCCGAAATCGCTTAGCGGCCTTTTTATCTTAACCGGTGAAACATACTTATCAACTAACTCTTTAGTCCCCTCAACTTTAAGCTGCTGGAAAAGGAAATCAAACTCTTCCTCAAGTTTCTCGGAAATCTTAGCTTTAATATCTTTAGGCAGAGAAAAAAGCTCTTTCTTAAACGGGCCTAAGGCCTTCTTGCGGGTCTTGTAAATAAATTGCTCTTCGGTATTATCTTCTTTCTTCTCCGACCTCATATTTTCCTTTATCCAGGCATAAATCTTTTCTTTGACTGGCAAAGGGAAATGATCATAAACTATGTTCTGAAACTGAGTAGCTAAATGAACTTCCGCGGTCTCTACTTCCGGAAATTTATGAAATGCTTCCGGAGGAAGAGTTGAAGCTCCATGCTGAACAGCCCCGGACAACCCAAACTCTTTCCGCGCTGCTTCAGAAAGAACCTGCAAAGTCCCGAAATCAATCTTCACCTGAGCTAAACTCCCGTCAGGCAGGACAACTCCGCCGTGAGAAGTCCCGGTCTGGACACTCATCTTTGAAATCCTTTTTGCTCCCCCGATATAACCTAAATACCCTTTCATAAAAGCCCGGAGCTCTTCAGGAGTAGAATTCTTCTTGCCCACTTCCCCAATCTCGCCTCCTACCGAAACATCAATCCCTTCAGGCTGAATCTCTCTTATAAACTTTGTGAACAAACCGCAGACCTCAAAATTAAGCCTCTGCTGTTCTAAAATAGTTTCCTTGCTTAAGTCCACCAAAGTAGAAGAATCAATATCAATATTGTAGAATCCCGCTTTTAAGGCTTCTTTTATCAAGTCCTTAAGCTGGCTTATTTCTTTATCCGGTGTTTTTAAATAATTTACCGCTTTTATCTGAAAATGATCCCCCTGAATAAACACACACCCTCTAAACCCCTCCTTTAAAGCAGCGGCTAAAATTTTGCTCACATACTCCGCCGGGCGCTGGCCGGTATAGCCTATTTCGGACTTTGCTATTTCAAAAATAAAAGCTCCGGCATTGTATTTTTTAGCCACTTTAAAAACTGACTTTGCCATTTCATAGGTAAAGGTCCTCAGGTTCATCGCAGGGACAGTAAATCCTTTAATATCTTCTCTCCCCCTGGCCTCATAAAAACTCTGAATCGATGATGGGTAAATCCCGACATTCCGGGCTGTTTCCCAGACAATCCAGTAACAGGCATTCTTCACATCAAGGCTGTCAGAGAGAATTATATTATCTACCAGCAAATCAGCGTCTTTTCCCAAAAGAGATTCATCTACGACAGACACTTCCTGATTCTCTACTCTTATACCGCTTAAACTTGATAACAATTCATTGACATCTTTTACCGCCATAATTAAATCCCTCCTTAAATTAGTGGATTAGCAAACCGGTTGACAAATAAAATAGTTAATCTATAACCAACTTTCAGGTCAATACCCTAATCAGCTTAAGATAGGAACCTGAATTAAGCCATTTTTTGTTATCCACAGCGTTCTTAAAATCTATCGCGGTTAACTTGTCAGCTTTAACCCCGACTGTTTTTCCTTTTACTCCCTTAAGTAAAAGTTCTACCGCGAAACTGCCGAATTTAGAACCTAAAATCCTGTCTCTGGCAGTAGGCCTGCCGCCTCTCTGAATATGTCCCAAGACAGTTACTCTTACTTCTAAAGAAGTCTTTTCCCTAATCTCTGAAGCTATATCATACCCGCTAACAGCTCCTTCAGCAACAATTATAATCCAGCTCACTTTCCCCTGTTTATGCCCCCGGACAATCCTTCCGCATATTTTGTTAATGTTATATTTGTTTTCAGGTATAACCGCTTCTTCACACCCTCCGGCTAACCCTGTTTCCAAAGCTATATACCCGCAGTTTCTTCCCATAACTTCTATCACAAATATCCTCTCCATAGAATCAACTGTATCGCGGATTTTATCCACCGCGTCTAAAGCGACATTGACAGCTGTATCCGCGCCTAAAGTAAAATCTGTCCCCACAATATCATTGTCAATTGTCCCGGGAATACCGATAATAGGAAAATTGAATTCTTTTCCAAACTTATAAGCGCCCCGAAAACTCCCGTCTCCTCCAATAACTACCAGCCCGTCTATTCCGTAATTAATCAGGTTTAGGTAAGCTTTCTCTCTATTCTTTTTAAGCAAAAAATCCTTTGACCGGGCAGTCTTAAGAATTGTCCCTCCTAAATTGATTATCCCCGAAACGCTTCGCCGGTCTAAATTTTTAAAATCACCTTTTATCAATCCCTGATACCCTTTAAATACACCCACGGCTTTTACCTTATTATATAAGGCAGTACGGACAACCGCTCTGACAGCGGAATTCATCCCTGAAGAATCCCCCCCTGAAGTTAGGACAGCTATCTTTTTCATTTTATAAACAATTTAAGGCCTAAAGGCCAAAAACGCGGGCGCCTTTGGGATACGTTACTGTAAACTCGATATTAATCTCTTTCTTCTGGCCTGGTTTAAGGTTAAACTCCCAAAGAGAAACTCCTTCTTTATCCTCAAAATTCTTTTCTTTAGGAAAAGGGGTAACTTTCAAATTCTTGACCTCTATTCTGTCAGTCTCTGATACCGGCAAGTTGTCTAAAATCTTTATGTTGACCGGCTTATTTCTAAAATTCTCAGCGGTAATCTTAAACGCCATATCCCTGATTACCGTCTTTCTGTCAATCTTCTTAAAAAAGGTTTCTTTGACTTTATCTTTTATCTTCTCTCTTCTAACTTTAACATTTCTATCTACCCCGAGGTTTACCCGAAAATCCTGGCCGGCTTTCTTCTCCCGCAGATAAGTCTTACCGCTAAACCTTCCTCCAAAATAAACGTTCAAACTTCCGGGAAGAAGTTCTTTATCCGGCTTAACTTGACAGATTACCAATGTTAAAGGGCTAACCTGAGGGACAGAGTAATAATAAAACTCCCCTTTAAGAGTCTTGGAAAATAACGGCAAAAGCGTTTCTTTATCCTGAGACTCAATGGTCAAAGCCTGCGGTAAATCATATTCAAAAGAAAAAGGGAGTTCTTTCTTGAAAGCCTGAGCGAACTTAGCGTCCCGGGGAGAAACGGCATTCTCCATTTTTCCTGAACCCATACCCTTGTCTCTTCCTACAAAATCCAGCGTCTTCTCATTCCAGGATTTTTTATGAACCCGCCGCGTATTCAAAGTCCAGCTGTTTAATTTAGGTATTGTTAATCCCCTTAAAGGAACAGTATTTGACAGAGAAAGGCTGATACTATCCCAATCCTCGCCGGTTCTCTGCTGAATCTTAGAAAACATAGTTAAATCCGCTTCTTTCAAATCCAGAGGCACATCTATCTTATAAAACGGTTTCCAGTAGGCGTTATAAGCTAAATAACCGGCTTCAATCCTTATTTTCTGGGACTTTGCCGAATTGAAAACAACTTCAATAACCCCCTTGCTCTTTTCCGCGGGATTCCCTGATAAAGAACTAATCTCTTTCTTTAAAACGGCTATCTCTTTATTCAAATCGTACAAATTGAGGTTCAACTCGGACTCTGCCTGGTTAATTGAATCAAACTTACTGCCTAAGAAATCTAAGGTTTTATTTAAATCACCGGTATCAGGAAAAGACGTCTTCATTTCTTTCGGCAATTCAGACCGGGAAAAATCAACTAAGGAATTCAGAAACTCTTTTTTCTTGTTCAAAACATCTTTCTTAGCCGATAAATTATTCTTTTGATCAGTGAGTTTCTTTAACTTCTTTTCAAGGCTGTTGATTTTATCCTGAGGAGCGTATTTGATATAAATTTTCCTAAACTGAACGCTGTAAATCTTCCCCTCGCCAAAAACTTTGGCAGAAACAGAATCTTTGTCCAAATTGAAAGCCGAAGCTTCTATCAATAAAGTATTCAGCCCTTTGCTTACTTCTGTTTCAGCCGTGCGGGTAACCTGCGCCTGATTCGAAAACAGGGTTACCTGAGAAATCTTTGAGGGAATGACATTTTCAGCAAACGAAGCATTCAGAAACACTAACGCACCAACAGCCAAAAAAGCAAGTTTTTTCATAACCCCTCCCTCATTCTATCAGATAACTGTTTCAAAATCCCTTATGTCCCTGTCTGCCAGCTGTTAAGATACTCCTTCTGTTCAGGGGTAAGCTTATCTATTTTAACGCCTAAAGATTTCAATTTCAACCGGGCGACATCTTCGTCTATTCTTTCAGGGACACAGTAAACTTTTCTCTCAAGTTTCCCGCGGTTCTTTGATATATACTCACAGCTCAAAGCTTGATTGGCAAAAGACATATCCATAACTTCCGCCGGATGGCCTTCAGCGCAGGCTAAATTAACCAGCCTTCCTTCGCCTAAAACGTATATCCGTTTATTCTTACTGCCTAAAATATACTCTGTAACCAAAGGTTTGACTTCTCTTTTGCTTTTACTCAGTTTGTCTAACCCTTTCAAATCAATCTCAACATTGAAATGGCCGGAATTAGCCAGTATAGCTTTATCTTTCATCAAAGGAAAATGCTCTTTACGCAAAACATTGATGTCTCCTGTAGCGGTGACAAAGATATCTCCCTCTTTAGCAGCCTCCTTTATAGGCATAACTCTAAACCCGTCCATAACAGCTTCCAGGGATTTAAGGGGAGATACTTCAACCACTATAACATTAGCTCCCAACCCTTTTGCCCTCATAGCAATACCTCTGCTGCACCACCCGTAACCTAAAACAACAAATACACTTCCGGCAATAAGCTTGTTGGTAGCCCTGAGAATACCGTCAATAGTAGACTGGCCTGTACCGTAACGGTTATCAAACAAGTGCTTGGTATAGGCATCGTTTACCGCGATTACCGGATAAAGCAGTTTTTTCTCCTTCTCCAAAGCCCTCAGTCTTATCACTCCGGTAGTAGTTTCCTCTGTACTGCCCCAGGGAAAATATCCCCGGTTATTCTTAGAAGGAGAATGTTTATGGATAGTAGAAATAAGGTCCGCCCCGTCATCCAAAGTTATCTCAGGCTTAGGCTCCAATACCTTATATATATGCCGGTAATAACTTTTCTTATCCTCTCCTCTTACCGCGAAAACTTCTACCCCGTAATCAAAAACCAAAGAAGCCGCGGTATCATCCTGAGTAGATAAAGGGTTTGAAGCGCAAACTCTTAACTTTGCCCCGCCGGCTTTTAAAACTAAAGCTAAAACCGCTGTTTCAGTAGTTACATGGAGGCATGCCGCCAAAGATAATCCTTTAAACGGTTTTTCTTTCGCGAACCTTTGACGGATTAAATCCACTACCGGCATACGCGACAACGCCCATTCAATCCGTTTCTTCCCCTGATGTTTTAATTCCTTGTCTTTTACATCAAATTCCATTTTTATGCCTTTCTCTATTAAGAGGCTGCCGCAAAATGCAACAGCCTCATTTAGAACCTTATTTAAAATAACTCTTTAAATCCTCAACTTTATCCTTATTCTCCCAGGTAAACCCTTCATCTTCCCTGCCGAAATGCCCGTAAGCCGCTGTCCTGGTGTAAATCGGCCGGAGAAGGTTTAACCCTTCAATTATGCCTTTAGGCGTAAGAGGAAAGATTTCCCTTACCGCTTTAGAAAGTTTTTCTTCATCAACTTTTCCGGTATTAAAAGTATCCACTCTCACCCCCATAGGATCAGCTACACCAATACAGTAAGCAAGCTGTATTTCACATTCATCAGCTAAACCTGAGGCAACTATATTCTTAGCTATATAGCGCGCCATATATGAAGCAGACCTATCAACTTTTGTGGGATCTTTACCCGAAAAACATCCTCCTCCATGCCGGGCATACCCTCCGTAAGTATCAACTATAATCTTCCTTCCGGTAACTCCGGTATCAGCAACCGGCCCTCCCACTTCAAATCTACCGGTAGCATTAATAAAAACCTTGGTGTTTTTATCCACCATATCTTTAGGAAGGATATAGTCAATTACCAGTTTTTTAATATCCGCGCGGAGATCCTCTGTTTTGACATCGGGAGAATGGTGCGCTCCGATAATCACGGCATCTATCCTTTTAGGTTGATTGTTTTCATAGACAACCGTTACCTGAGACTTTCCATCAGGTCTTAAATAACGCAGTAGGCCTTCTTTCCTCACATAAGAAAGCCGTTTGGACAATTTATGAGCAAGCATAATAGGCAAAGGCATTAATTCCGGAGTCTGCCGGCAGGCATACCCGAACATCAGCCCCTGGTCGCCCGCTCCTCCGGTATCCACGCCTAAGGCAATATTAGAAGACTGTTCCTGAATAGCAGTCATAACTCCGCAGCTGTCATAATCAAACCCTGTATGCGGGTCGTCATAGCCTATCTCTTTAATCAACTGCCTGACTCTATTGGGAATTTCAATATAGGTCTTTGTACTGATTTCTCCGGCTACATAAACAACCCCCCTGGTAACCAAAGCTTCGCATGCTACCCTGCCTAAAACATCTTTGCTTAAAACTCTGTCTAAAACCAGATCCGAAATCTGGTCGCAAACTTTGTCCGGATGCCCTTCAGTAACTGATTCAGAAGTAAAATAAGTCCGCATTTTTTCCCCTTTCCTATAAATCTTTGCCGAAGATCATAACCGCTTTCTCTAAAGAATTTTTATGGCCTATATCCAGCCATAACCCTCTGAATATATACCCGTAGACATCCGTCTTTCCGCTTAACCATTTAATATACATACCCGATGTATCCCTATCATTCTTTTCCGCCAAATATTTTTTTATCAATCCGAACGATTTTGCCGGAAAATAATATATACAGGTAGCGATTAAACTTGTTTTAGGAACGCCCGGTTTTTCTTCCAAATTGGTTACTTTATTTTTTCCATCAATTTCTACCACCCCAAATCTCCCTGCATCCTGTATGTTCTCTAAATCATACAAACCCACAACCGGAGATTTCTTCTCCAGAGAAAACTTTATGAATTCATCCAGCCTCCAGTCAAAGATATTATCACTGCCTATCACTAAGATATCTTCATCCTTTGATACATGATCCAGGAAAAGTTCCAAATCGCCGACCGCCCCCAGCCTGTTTTCAGGAGAAGATGTTTTATCATTGATTATCTCAATAGAAGAATACTCTTTTGAAGAATTCCGCCATTCAACAAGCATGGAATAAAAACGGTCATTGGTAATAACCGAAATATCTTTAATCCCGCATTCAAAACATTTAGCTAAAATGAAATCTATGAGTTTCCTTTTACCTATATCCAATAAGGCTTTCGGGATATTCAAAGTAGTGGGATAAAGCCTTGTCCCATATCCTCCGGCCAATATAAGAGTTTTCATAAATCTACCAGCTCCTTATACCCAAGGTATAATATCATGATAAATACCCTTAAGTTCTTTCTTTAAGAATGCTTCAGCGAATTTCTCAACTTCTTTTGCTGAAGACAGAGTTAAAACTTTATCAGATACTCTCTGGGCATCGGAAAGATTTATTTCCCGAAGAATCTTTTTTACCTTAAGGAGCATAGGAGGAGGAACACTTAATTCGTCTATTCCTAACCCTAACACTAAAAAAGCAAACAGAGGCGAAGAAGCCATCTCGCCGCACATACCAACCCATATATTTTCTTTATGGGCGTTATCAATCACTTTTTTTATAAGACGAAGAACACCGGGATGCCCGGGTTCATAAAGATAGGCTACTTTCTCATTCCCCCTGTCAACAGCCAAAGAATACTGAATAAGGTCATTCGTCCCAATACTAAAGAAATCTACTTCTTTAGCTAAGATATCGCTTATTAAAGCGGCAGAGGGCACTTCAATCATTGCCCCTACCTCAATATTCTCGTTATATCCACAGCCTTCTTTTTTTAATTCCCGTTTACATTCTTCAAGGATTTTCTTGGCTTCTACCAACTCCTCCAAAATCGATATCATAGGAAACATTATTTTCAAATTTCCTTTAACTGAAGCTCTAAGAATAGCCCTGAGCTGGGTTTTAAATATATCCTTTCTTGCTAAGCAAAAACGGATAGCCCTCCATCCTAAAAAAGGAGACATATCCATGGGAATCTCAGGATGAGAAAGAAATTTATCCCCGCCTAAATCCAGAGTACGGAGAATAACCGGCCCCTTTTTTATTTTCTTAGCCACATCTAAATAAGCGGTATACTGTTCCTCTTCATCAGGAAGCTTATTCTTACCTAAGTATATATATTCTGTCCTATAAAGGCCTATTCCTTGAGCCCCTGACTCTACCGCTAAGGGTATTTCTTCCGGCAGTTCCACATTCGCGGCTAAAACAATACTTTTTCCGTCTTTTGTTTCTGAAGGAAGAGTTTTCAACAACTGGAAAACACGTTTTAGGCGCTCTTCCTTAAGATGTTTCTTTTTGTATACTTCTATCTCACTCCTGTTAGGATTAACAATAACAAACCCGCTCATTCCGTCGATAAGGATAGTATCTCCGGAAGAAACCATACGGGTAAGTTTTTCTAATCCTACAACTGCCGGTATTCCCAAAGCCCGGGCGATTATAGCAGTATGTGAAGTCCTTCCTCCAATATCGGTAGCAAATCCTAAAATGTGTTTTTTAGGCAGAGAGGCTGTATCCACCGGAGACAGGTCATGAGCGACAATAACGACTTCCTCTTTAATTAAAGATAAGTCTCTCTGCTCCCTTCTAAGCAGGCGGCGGAGGACTCTCTTAACGACATCCTGAATGTCATTCGAGCGTTCTCTTAAATAATCATCATTAATCCGGGACAAGGTATCAATATACTTCTTAGCTACCTGCTGAAAAACATACTCTACATTAAGCCGTTTCTTCTTAACCTCTGTAATAACTTCTTCTATTAAAAGCCTGTCTTCTAAAACTAAAAGATGGGCATCAAAAATCTGGGCATGATCCTGGCCTAGACTGGCCTCAATTTCTTTTCTAAGCGCGGCTAATTCTTTACGGGTCTGAATTAAAGCTTCTTCAAAGCGCAGGATTTCCGAGGGAATTTTTTCTACAGAAATTTTCTTAGGAAAAGTTGAGAAATCCTCCCGGCCTACAATAAAAGCCTTGCCTATTGAAATTCCCGATGAAGCTGAAATTCCGGTAATTTTTCTGTCCATAAAGCCCTCCGCGTTCCCTATATCCCGCTAATCAGAATCCGCTTCAACTCATCAACAGCGGCATTAGCATCTTCACCTTCTACTATAAGTTTAATTTTGTTTCCTGATTCAGCGCCTAAACTCAATATACCCATAATAGATTTTCCGTCAACAAGTTCGGAATTCTTTTCAATTTTTACCGAAGAATCAAACTTAGCCGCTGTCTGCACAAACAGCGCCGCGGGCCGGGCATGAAGGCCCTGTTTATTTTTTACAGTTATCTCTTTCTCAATTTTAGGCATAGCTTAATCCCCAAAACTTATCTTTAGATATATGTATCTTTTCCCTCAGCAGAAATCCATCAATTCTTCCCTGCTCAATTTTCATTAGTGGTTATTAACTTCTTTAAATCTTTACTTCCTGAAATACTCTTCAGCCGTTCCAGGAAGAATTTATCGCGTAAAAGCCTGCTTATTACTGCCATAAGTTTTACATGGCTTCCTCCCGAAGACTTCGGAGAAAGAATTAGAAAGATAACAGAAACTAATTCCCCGTCCAAAGAATCAAAGTCTATCCCCTTAGCAGATACAGATATAACAAGCAAAGGTTTTTTGATGAAGTCAAGACGGGCATGAGGAAGGGCAACTCCTTTGCCAATGGCAGTAGAGCCTAACTTTTCTCTTGCCAAAAGAGAAGACAAAACTTTATCTTTACGGGAAACAGGAATCTTTTTGTTTTTAACCAACAGCGATACCAATTCTTTAAGGGCATCTCTTTTCTTTTTGAAACTTCCGCCTATCAAAATCTGTTTTTCAAATACATAATCTGACAACTTCATTACTACTTTCTACTTTCTGCGTGGTAATTGGCGGATAATTGGAGACGGGGTAATTGGGGACGGGTTCACATTTTATAAAATGTGAACCCGTCCCCAATTACCCCCCAATTCCAGTCCCCAATTCCACACCAATTACCCCAATTACATAAGCGGGCGATGGGAGTCGAACCCACGACAACCACGTTGGCAACGTGATGCTCTACCAACTGAGCTACACCCGCACACCATCTGCATAAAACAGGCTTCCACCTGCAAATGCCGAGGGGGAGAGTCGAACTCCCACCCCTTACAGGACATGGTCCTAAGCCATGCGCGTCTGCCAATTCCGCCACCTCGGCGGGAATTTCTATTTAAGTGAGCCGCCCGAGGCTCGAACTCGGCACCCTCGGCTTAAAAGGCCGATGCTCTACCTGATGAGCTAGCGGCTCAATATTCCTTATCGGACAGGGTTCGATCTGTCCCTACACATTCTCCTACCGACATTGTCAAATATTTACCCTATTAGATACAACAACAGGAATTATCTAATATAATAAAAACCTGACTTTTTGTTGAGTTAAAATTCCCTTAGCTCTCTTTCCTTATTCTCTAAAAGCTTATTAATTTCCTTGATGTACTTATCGGTTATTTTCTGAATTTCATCTTGGGCGCGAAAACGGGCATCCTCTGATATTTTTTTATTCTTATGTAAATTCTTTGCTTCATCAATAGAAGTTTTCCGAATTGTACGAACAGAGACTTTGCCTTCCTCAGCAATACTGCCTACCATTTTTATAATTTCTTCTCTTCTCTCAGTTGACAACGGAGGGACTGCCAAACGTATAATCTTACCATCATTAGAAGGTGTTATACCTAAATTAGACTGGAGGATAGCTTTTTCTATCTCAGAAATGATTCCCTGATCCCAGGGATGAATCACTATCAGCCTCGCTTCAGGAACGCTTATACGGGCTATTTCTTTCAAAAAAGTAGGCGTGCCGTAATAATTTACATGTATACCCTCAACCATCTTGGGGTTAGCCCTGCCTGTCCTTAGCTCCGCAAATTCCCTAAAAGTAGAATCCAAAGATTTTTTCATAAGTTCTTCGGTCTGCTTGTAAAGATTTTTTAATTCCATCCCCTAACTCCTTTAATATAATTAGGACCTGCCAAAAACATCCTTTACATAAGCTATTTGCTAACCGCCATTAGCAAATCAGGCCGCTTTGCAAATCCCCAAAACTACTTAACAAATAATCGTCCCTATCGACCTTCGGATAACTGTTTGTTTAAGATTGCCTTTTTTGTTAATATTGAAAACCACTATAGGCAGGCTGTTCTCCCTGCATAAAGTAACCGCGGTAGAATCCATAACCTTTAAACGGTTGGCTAAAACTTTGTCATAAGAAAGTTTCTTAAACAATTTAGCCCTGCCTTCCTTAAAAGGATCCGCAGTATAGACTCCGTCTACTTTGGTCCCTTTTAATAAAACATCAGCGTGTATCTCCATTGCTCTTAAAGCCGCGGCTGTATCAGTCGTAAAATAAGGATTGCCTGTCCCTGCCACAAATATAACTATTCTCTTTTTCTCTAAATGCCTCAATGCCCGCCGGCGAATATAAGGTTCAGATATCCGGTTCATCTCAATGGCAGTCATGAGGCGGGTATCAAGATTCTGCTTCTCCAAAGCATCCTGTAAGGCTAAACCATTCAATACAGTAGCAAGCATTCCCATGTAATCGGCTACAGATCTGTCCATATCAAAGTCTCTAGATTTAGGAAATCCTCTGAAAATGTTGCCTCCGCCGACAACCAAAGCTATTTCTATCTTTGAGAGATGGATTTCTTTTATTTCCTTGGCTATCCGGATACACTCTTGAGGAGAAATTCCGAAAGGTTTCTTCCCTTTAAAAACTTCCCCGCTCAGTTTTAGTAAAATCCTTTTATACTTCTTCATAAAAACACAGCAGCATTATTCATTTCCCAAAGAAAATCTCACAAACCGCCTTATAACTATATTTTCTCTGAACTTTGCCGCCGTCTCATTCAGATAATCAGCAATAGTTTTACTGTTGTCTTTCACATACGGCTGGTTTAACAAACAGTTTTTCTTATAATACTCTTTTTTTTCTTCTTCGTCTAACCCGGATAGTTCACTACCCGGAACATCTTTTGAGGAAACGTATTTAGGCGCGACTGCCGCAATATGCATAGATAAGTCTTTCACAAACCGTTTAAAATCACCGCTTCGGGCGACAAAATCAGTTTCGCAGTTAACTTCTACCATAGCGGCTAAACTTTGAGAAAAATGCACATAAGCGTCAACAAGCCCTTCTTTAACCTGTCTTTCGCTCTTTTTCTCCAAAATCCTGGCCCCTTTCTCCTTCAAAGATAAAATAGCTTTATCTAAATCTCCCAAAGAATTATCTAAGGCTTTCTTACAATCAATTATGCCGAAACCGGTAAGTTCTCTGAGTCTCTTAATGTTCTCTTTCATTTACTTTCTCTCCTTTATCCTTTTTTGCTTCTTTTTCTTCAAGCTGGTTATCTTCTTTACCATCCTGCTTATCTTCTCCTTGACCTGCTGCCTGAACCGTTACTTCTTCTTCCTTAACCTCGGATATAATTTCTTTTAAGGGATCCAGCAATAAAGAAAGAACCGCGCTGATGGATTTCAAAGCATCGTCATTGCCAGGAATAGGGTAATCAATTATCTCCGGGTCGGAATCAGTATCAATTAAAGCGACTACCGGGACTTTCATTTTCTTAGCTTCGCGCACAGCTAACATCTCTTTCTTAGGGTCAACAACCAAAAACGCTCCCGGGATAGTGTACATATCCTTGACGCCGGAGAAGTTGCGTTCCATTTTTTCCAATTTCTTGTTAAGACGAACAATTTCCTTCTTCGGTAATTTACTAAATTTACCCTGTTCACGATCAATAAGCAAAGATTTATATTTATCAACTCTGGGCCTTACCACATCAAAATTAGTAAGCATCCCGCCTACCCATCTGTATGTAACATAAGGCATCCGGCAAGCCTCGGCGGCATCGGCAATTATCCCCTGGGCCTGCTTTTTAGTCCCCACAAATAGGATATCTTTACCCTCTTTAACCACCTCACTCAAAAAAGCCTGTGCTTCTTTTATTTTCTCTAAGGTTTTCTCTAAATCAATAATGTAAATACTGCTCCTTTTACCGAATATAAACCTCCCCATTTTAGGATTCCAGCGTTTTGCTTTATGCCCAAAATGCACGCCTGATTCCAGTAAACTATTTAATTCCGCAGGAATAGCCAAAATCATCCTCCTTTTTTATTATAATTCTTATCAAGAATTTGAACTCAGCTGTATTCAAAAACTGCTGCATAAACTTCATTTAGCGGTATTTTATCCCGTTAGAGAACAAAGTTCTCTAACGGGGTTTACCACTTAGAGCTTGGTTATATAAACCAAACCCTTCCCCTTCTTTTTCAGGATTATTAACGAGGTCAAAGATGACTTATAATTATACCAAAACTTATTTTTCTTTCAAACTTTTTTTTAGGAAGACGAAAAGAAAGGAAAAGCATCCGCCTTAGAATACAGCCAGCAAAATAGTACAAATCACTAAAAACACCAATATCCAGACCATCCAGACAGGCTTCTTTGTTGATAAAGGCAGGGAATTACCGCAATAAAGACAGGATATAGAATCCTCAGGAATGGGCTTTTTACAATAAGGACAAGGCTTTAAATGTTTAAAGTCCAATTCTTCCGGTAATTCGGACTTATTCTCAAAATCAAAATATCCTTCCATAAGAAAGACAAGGGACAGCCCCTATTTAAATTAAACAGGGGCTGTCCCTGTTTAAATTAAAATTAGATACCTAAGCCAGATATAAAAAGAAGCTATTGATAAGTTTATAATAGTTATCACAAAACCGTACTTTGTGAACTCCCAAAAGCTAAAACGATACCCGTTCTTGTCCGATATATCAGCAACTACAACATTAGCCGCCGCCCCGATAAGAGTCATATTTCCTCCCAAACAGGCCCCTAAAGAAAGCGCCCACCAGAGAGGGTTTATCCCCTGATAACTCATCTGAGTTCCTATATCCTTAATAACCGGTATCATAGTAGCCACAAAAGGGATATTATCAAAAACCGCGGATAGAAACCCGGAAAGCCATACGGTAAAAAGCGACCCGAAAAGAATACTATTATGAAAAATCTCCGCCAGTTTAGAGGCAATAGCTTTTATAACGCCTAATTCTATAAGTCCGCCTACCATAATAAAAAAACCTATAAAGAAAAACAGAGATGTCCACTCAATTTGAGAAAAAAGCTCTTTCAAGGCATCTTTCTGGCTGGGCATAGACAGAATTAAAACAAACGCCCCTATTATGGCAATAGTGGCTACTTCCAAATCTATGTACTCGTGGATAAAAAACCCCGCCACCACAAGCGCGAAAACAATAAGTGTCCGCCTAAGCAAAGCGGAATTCTGGATAATCCTGCTGGTATCAAATTCCATTATCTTTGCTTTTCTCTGATAACTCACCGTCATCTTATCCCGCATAAGCCTCTTCATAATAAAAGGAAGCAAAACAAGCATAATTACAATAGGAGGCGAAACATTTTTAATAAAGGAAAGAAAACTTATATGAGCGGCACTGCCTATCATGATATTGGGAGGGTCTCCTATAAGAGTAGCTGTCCCTCCGATATTAGAAGCTACTGCTTCAGAAATCAGGAAGGGAGTAGGCGATATCCCCAATTCCTTTGCGATCAATATGCTTACCGGAGCTATAAAAACAACCGTAGTAACATTATCTAAGAAAGCTGAGAAGAAAGCGGTGATGAAAATGAGAAAAGCCATTATAAGATAGGGATCTCCCCTCGCCATCTTAGCGCTTTTTACGGCTAAATACTGGAACAGGCCTGTCTTACCCAAAACCGCGACGATAATCATCATCCCTATAAGAAGAAATATCACATTCCAATCCACAAAAGAAAAAGCGCTGTCCTGAGGTATGATCTTTAAAACAATCATAAGCATACCTCCCAGGATAGCTGCTATTGTGCGGTGTACTTTTCCCGAGATTATAAAAAAATAGGCAAGGACAAAGATTGTGATTCCAATAACGGTTTGAAAAAAAGACATACGATTAAGCCCTCAATACCCGTTTGATAAAACCCCTTAGAGTTATGACTCCCACAGCTTTTCCCTCTTCTACTACAGAGATAAAAGGCTTTTTTTCTTTAACCATCCTTAATACCGCCTCTACAATAGAAGAACCTGGCTCTAAAACAACTTTTGCCGGAACCATTATATCTCCAACTTTAATAGAAGCCTCATCTTTTAAGATATCTTCTACCGGCTGAAAAGTCTTTAAGAAACTTAGGTTTACTAAATCTAACGCGTATTTAGGCATTTTCTTCTCAACAATTCCGGAGAGGGTGATTTCCCCGGAAAATTTCCCTTTATCTGAAACGAGGGCGAACAAAGATTTTTTCTCATTAAGAATATCTATCGCTTCTTTTAGAGTCATATCAAAAGAAACCGAAGGAAAATCTTTATCCATTATATCTTTTACTGTAAGTTCTTCCTTAACATTGATATTCGCATCTTTTATGGTTTTTATCATATCTTCAGGTTTCCTGCAGGAAAGGATACTGCTCATAAGGGCATCGTTCATGCTTAACTGAGCAATAGCTGACAAGACGTTCAAATACAAAGGAGAAGCATTGGCAGTAAGAATAAGAAAAAATATCTTAACTGTTTTCCCTTCAACAATAACAGGCTTTTTAGGAATAGATACGGATATTATAAGATCGGAAAAATCTGATATCCTGGCATGAGGGATAGAAACGCCTCTTTCAATAGTCGGGCCCTGTTTTTCCCTTTCTAAGACAGCAGTTACAACCTTTTCTTCAAACTCAGGAGGAAACCCTTTGCAGGCTTCTCTTGACAAATCTCTTATTACAGATTCCGAGAAACCGGCATCATGGTTAATTCTTATAAGATTAGGATGAAGGAAACTTGAAAGCTTCATTTTACATCTCCTCAATGAGACTGTGATTTTTTATTATTCCCAATGATAAAAAATCACTTAGTC
>CAZSRG010000010.1:0-32736 GCA_964609315.1 uncultured Planctomycetia bacterium | reverse complement strand
AAAATATGGGGTCGGCCCTACGGGCAAATAATGCTAACCGCATTATTTGGGTTAAGCAGATGAACTGCCCGTTGCTTAAAACTTAATACGGAATAAATTACTAGAGATTAGATTATAATAAAAACGGCAGGCAGCGTCAAATATAAAGTTATATAGGTATATAGGCCGTCCTTTTTATTTCCCTATTTGAATATCGCCCCAGATGCCGATTTTCTCTCCTTTAACAGCTAAAACTCCCCTGGTAAGACTGAAAGACTTCGCAAATTCAAGGGCTTTGCCGACATCTTCCTCTCCATGGACCATATTTGCCAACTTAGTAGCTAAGGCATCGGCAAAAACTGCTGAAGGAGAGATGACTGTGGTTAAATCCGCATTTCCAAAGCTCAAGCTGTGCCCTAAGAAAGAAGACGAACTGCATATACCTGTTTCTCCGTCTTTGTTTTCTATAAGGAAGGTAAGGCCGTTGACAAAACTCCCTTTCCCTGCATAAAGGCTGAGCTTGATATTGCCCTGCTTCTTGATGAAAATATCCCCTCCGTTTTCAACCAACAGCTCCGGGCTTTTAGGAATCAATTCCCTGCCTAAAAACTCAGCAACCGCTCCGGCTACTGAAGCCATAGGCCCAACGCCTGCTAAACTTGATTTCTCTGCCATTTCATAAACTATGCGAGGACAGGGCTGTTCCGCCGGAAGGGGAAATAAAGCAGTCTTAAACTTTCCATGTTTCAGGATATAATCTTCTATCTCTTTACGGAACTTCTTTACCAGAAAAACAACAGAACTTTCTTCTAAGGGTAATTTACTCTTAACCAAAAGATCTGTCTCAGAAACCGCCACCTTTAAGGAAAACCATTCTTTTATAAAATCGCTTTGGTAGAAACGGGGTTCGTACATAAGAATTCAGGCTGTCTTTAGCGTGATGGGGTTAAAACCCATATCTCTGTTTCTTCAGGTAAGGAATCTTCGTCAACGGTTAAAGCAGAAGATTCTAAGTTTTTAACTCCGGCTTTGCCTTTTAAAAATTTATCCACCCCGTCGATATCAAACTTCAGTTTTTCGGTCTTAAAATGCATGGGGATAACTATCTTCGGCTTTATTAAATTAACCAACTGTCCGGCTTTTCCCGCGTCCAGGGTAAAAACTCCGCCAACAGGGATGAAAACTACATCTAACCCTTTCAAGAAAGATATCTCCTCAGGAATATGCCCTAAATCGCCTAAATGAGCAATCTTCATTCCCTCAAGGCTGAATACAAAAATTATATTATTACCCCGTTTACTCCCCCTGCTGTCATCATGAAAAGAAGCTATCCCCCGTATCTCTACTCCCTTTATCTTATACTCCTCAGGATTATCAGCTACTTCAGCTCCGGGAACAGCCTGAATATAATTATGGTCAAAATGCTTATGCGACACTGTCACGATATCGGATTTGACTCCTATATCGGAATACCCGACAGCTCCGTTATAACTCCCCGGTTCATAGGGATCAGTAACTATTCTTACCCCTCCTTTAGATTCTACTAAGAAACAGGAATGCCCAAACCACTCAATCTTCATTCACCTCTCCCTATCTATTCAAAATTATACTGTTTCTTAACCGCTTTTTTTATGTTCCACCTGCACTTCAGCCCCTTAGGAAAAACGGCCAAATCACCTTTCCCCATCTTTACAATCCCGCCTTCTTTAAGTTCTATTTCAACTTCTCCTTCTGAAAAATAACATACTTCTTTAGAATCATAATACCAGTCAAAACTACTAACTTCCTTTTCCCATACCGGCCAATTCTTCACTCCTAATTTCTCCAGCTCTTCATTTTCAGGTTTATGTACTTGAATTTCCATAATTGCCTCCTCAATCTAAAACGGTTTATGTTTTAATATCAGGATAAAAGAACTTAGCGTCCTTTCGGCGCGGACTTTTACTATTAAATTCAATGAAATGCGGATTCTCGCAGATACACGCTGATGATCTTTCTTTCTTTACTTTTAACCACATACTAATCTTTAATTATTTTACAGAGAATAGGGCACAAACCTGTCCCTACATATTTTGATAATTTTTATTTTTCTTTCTTTGCGGCTCTGTGCCTCCGTATGAGAATCATATTTCTACCCTTAAGATCCTGCAAATCTGTGCCCAAAAAGGAAATTCCTATACTATCAAGATATATTGGAATAAAGCTCTGCTGTCTACAACTGTTCCAAAACATCATAGCTTACGCCGATATCCTTTACTTCCACATCTCCCAAAAACTCTCTGCTTTTCTCCGGCAAAAATCCTTTTTTCATCCCTAAGAAAGTAACCGTTATATCCGCCTTAACTGCAGGGTTATCTAAAACCCCTTCGTCCGCAGATATGCCGGAAGGAATATCTATTGATAAAACTCTTGCTTTGCTGTTGTTTATTATAGCAAAAAGCCGGGAATAGAATTCTTTTAGAGGAGGAATAAACCCGATACCGAATATCCCGTCAACAATTAAGGTTCTTCCATCCAGCAAGATTATTTCCTCAAGATCTTTAGGAGTATGCAATTTCTTTATTTTTTCGGGAGGAAGGATCTTCTTCAATATGGAGAGCTGAAATTCAACCCGCGGATTGTAAGGCTTATCATCTAAAATTAGAAAGACATCTACATCAGAGCCGCGGTTTATAATGTGACGGGCAAAAGCTAAGCTGTCAGCGGAATTGTTCCCTCTTCCGGCAAAGACAGCTGTTTTATTAAAACTTATCCCTTTACCTAAAACTACCTCCAACGCTCCCCTGGATGCATTTTCAATAAGGATATTCTCAGGAATACCCAATATGTCTTTTGCTTTAGCATCAAGCCTACGCAGTTCTTCTCTACTTAAAAATTCAGCCATTCATCTCTCCATTGGTTTTAGATAAAGCATTGGAATAAGAGTATGCGTCCAAAAAAGCGCAATAATTTAAATGGGAGCTGTCCCTATTTAATGGTCGGTATGTTTTTTCTTGAACAAATTCAGGAACCTGTCTTCATAGTCTTTATAGACATTCCATTCATCCAAGACTTTTTTCAGCTCTGAGGCGGCGGAAACATCTCTCAGTGATCTCTTAAATAAATCTTCAATTTTCAGACGGACAGATTCGGGAAGTTTACCAAGTTTCTCTAACTCTCTCTTCATTGCCCGAATATCATCTTCGCTTAGAGGAAGCATCTCCTGAGGAGGAGGGAGTTCACCCTTTAAGAAGCTGACAAGCTTATCAATCTCTTTACTGAGAAAATCCTTTCTCTCTTCTAAAGGTTTGAAATTAATATCAATCTTTAAATAATGCGCCAAGAGTTTTAGCAAAGATAAAGACGCTTTGGGGTTCTCAATCTGAATCGTGTATAAAGGTATTTCTCCTAAAAGACAGGCGCCTTTTATTTTCTGACCCTTGGCTGTTCCTAAAATCAGCCCGTTCAGCCCGCTTATCTGTCCGTCACTCAACACTTTCACCCTGTATTTGGAAAACTCCGCCAAAACCTGTTTATCCGTTGCCGACACCCATACTCCGGAATCCTGGGTATGCTCTATGGCTCTGGGAAAAGCGGCAAAAGTGAAAATCCTTGACACTTTTAAAGAAACCGCGAAGTTTACAATCAATTTAGACATTTGAAAAACTTTATCCATTGGAGGCTGGGCTTCGGCTATAAAAAGGACAATATCTTTCTCTCGGCCGGAAGGCTTATAGTAATAAAAGGCTCCTTCTTCTATCAGAGGGATACTGACAATGCCCCTGCTGACGACAACCCCCTGGGGCTGGAAAAACCCGGTATTTTCTATCCGGGCAAAGAGAGACATCTTTAAGGCCTCTTTCAGAAATACCCCCGCTCTCATTGCCACCTCGCCCATTCCCGGCCAGCAGGCAATAAACACCGGCTGTTTTAAAGAAACTTTTTTTAATATCTTAATCATACCGAACCTAAAATAGCATAAAACTTAGATAATAACAAGAAGTTATTTGGATAACAGCCAGGCAAGGGATTTAACTCCGCCTTAACAACCCTCTCTGACTCTTAGCTCTTAGCTATAAGCCATCAGCTATGAGATAGGGAAGCCTTCTGTCAATGTGTAAGCCTGACCCCTTTATACCCTAACTCCTGAAGAATACGGGGCTTGTTCTGCCAGTCTTTTTCCAATTTTACTTTCAAATCCAGAAAGACTTTCTTCTTAAAGATGCGCTCTAAATCCATTCGGGCAGAGATACCTATCCTCTTTATCATGTCCCCTTTCTTCCCTACGGCGATAAGTTTCTGCGACTTATGAGAGACCAGAATATTTGCCCGGATAATTGCCAGTTTGTCATTATCTTCTATACTTATAGTTTCAACAGCTGTCCCATGAGGGACTTCTTCTTTCAGAAAACAGCAGGTTTTTTCCCGGATAATGTCAGAAACCCTGTAGGATAAAGGAAAATCTGTTTTCACTTCCACCGGATAAAAAGGCTCTCCCTGAGGGAGGAATTCTTCTATACTGCCGACTAACTTATCTAAATTTGTGCCTCTGAGAGCTGATATGGGTATGAAATATTTTAGAGGCCCGGCATTCATTTTACTGTTGTTTTCCCAAAGGTTTATATAATCGCTGAGGTATTTACGGGACTTATCAATCTTGTTTAAAGCCATAATAACCGGGGCTCTCTGCCGCGAGAGGATTTTTATAATCCGTTCCTCTTCCCGAAACGGCCTGCGGGAACAGTCAACGATATATACCACCGCGTCTATATCTTTTAAAGAACTTACTGCCAGGCTGTTCAAAGCCGAAACAAGTTTGTCTTTAAAAAGATGCATACCGGGGGTATCTATAAAAACAATCTGGGCAGAACTTCCAGTCAGAACGGCCCGGATATTATGACGGGTTGTCTGAGGGATATCGGATACAATGCTCACTTTCTCCTTTAAAACCGAGTTAAGAAAAGTTGACTTGCCCACATTAGGTCTCCCTATAACAGCCGCAAATCCGCAGCGGAATTCTTTCATAATTCACTTTGCTTTCTTAGAAATGCCGCCTGCGTCACTGGCAAGACAGGCAACATTTCCTGATTACAGAAATTCAAGACAGATTACAAAGTTAAATCATTCTTAATCGCTGTGATCAGATGATAGCGCTATTATGCACTACCGCCTTTTTATCCAGACTAATCAGAAAGTCTTTAAGAATCTTTACCCCTGAAGTTAACTTCTTAATCTCCGCGTATTCGTTGCTGGAATGTGCCCTGCCTTTTGACCCCGCGCCGAAAACGCAGGAAGGAATCCCTTTTTCTTCCAGGAAATTAAGCACGGTCGCTCCCCGGCAAAACTTCATCCGGGCTCCGCATTTGTTTCTCACCAGCGAAGATTTTAGGGTTTTGAAAAGCAGGCTGTTTCTATCCATAGAGACAGGATCCTGAAAAGCAAGCACGGATAAAGAAAAGTTCTTTATTTTAAGGCGGGCGATTTGTCTAATACTATCAAGAAGCTTCCTTTTATCCTGAACCCTGGAAAAACGGATATCAACATCAAAACTGCAGTTATCAGCCACTACATTTACTCTTTCTCCTCCGGATATTTTTCCTATATTAAGAGTAAATCCTGCAGTTTTGTCCTCCTGATTCTTCTTGTTTACCCATAAAGTTATCCCTTTTATTATTCCTAAAGCTTTCTCTATAGCATTTATGCCCCGTTCGGGAAAAGCCCCGTGGGCTTTTTTCCCTTTAACAATTACCCTTAAATGCAAAAGCCCTTTCTGTCCGTATATAACTTCAAACTCGTCACCGTCTAAGACCACCGCGTAATCCAACCTGCCTAATCTTTTCAATAGGGGCTTAAATCCGAACCTGCTTCCTGCCTCTTCATCGGCAGATGCGGCGAAAACAATATCCAAATTATCTAACTTCTGTTTTTCTTCCTTAAGCTCGGATAAAACTTCCATGCAAACCGCTAAATTTCCTTTACAGTCAGACGCTCCCCTGCCGTATATCTTCGACTTGTGAATTTTTCCGGAAAAGGGGCCAAACTTCCATCCTTCTCCGGCAGGGACAGTATCTAAATGGGGGGTGAGAAGGATTTTCTTGCGGGAATACTTTGACTTAACCCTGCAGACTAAGTTGCTTCTTTTAGGAGAAAACTCGATTATCTCGGAAGAAAAACCAAACTCTTTGAGAAACCTTTTCACAAACCGGGCTATTTTATATTCATTGCCCGGAGGATTTTCTGAATTTATGGATATCAGTTTACGAGTTAAACAAACAACCCTATTATTTTCGGCCATTGGTTTCTCCCATTTTAAAAGGACTGAGATTAGGAGACAAGGGGTTATACCTTAGACTAGCAAAGATGTAATAAGCTGTTCCTGAAATACCACAGGTGCGTCCGCCTTTAGGAGTACGCCATCCGTGCCCGGTATCAACACATTCCCGGGAAGCATAAGGCAGACACCCCCTGCCCTGGCCGGTAGGAGAAGGCGAAGATATAATCATCTTGGCAAGCTCGCTTAAATACTTATCCGCCAAACTCAGGTAATAACGGGACTTATCATTATCTCCCGAGTCCTGATAGAACTTTGCCATAACATTAAAAGCTGAAACCATCTCAGATGTCCATTCGGTTGAGATAACTCCTCCCCTGGCCAAATTCCTGCTTTTGGAGAAATCAAACCCTTCAACTTTAATCTCCCTGCCGTTTTTCTTAAAAGTAGTGTTTACTTCGCAATTATTAACCGCGAAATCAATTATCTGGTCCGGATCCATGTCCATGCTCAAAAGGGTCTTCGGGCCTATCGCGGAAATAGACCAGGCATAAGTATCAGTGGCGATTGCCGAATCTCCTTTGCCGCGGTTAACCGGGACAGGCATCCTGGTATAAGAATATTTTTTTAGCCATCCTTTTACTCTGTTTCCAGCAGAAAGGTATCTCTGCTTATGAGTTATGTTGTACAGCCCGTCAAAGAAAGCATACGCGTCTAAATTGTGCTCTGTGGCATACCAAGTCTCTCTCAATCCTCCCTTAATGCCGCCTTCTGAATCCTGAATGTTCAGGATAAACCGGGCAATCTGCTCAGCTAAAGGAAGAAACTCTCTTCTGCCGGAAAACTCAGTATACCTGAGAGCACTCAGCCCTATCCAAATATTAGGCCCTGATCGTATTTTATACTCACAGGCTGTTCCGTCATCAGCGTAATAGGCGTTAAGAAAACCACTTTTGTAAATTTTAGCCTTCTTAGAATAAAAATCCAATATCCTCTTGGCAGAATCTATATCTCTGTATAGAAGAAAAACATTTACGCACAAAGCCTGGTCATAAGTAAACGCCCATCCCTTCAGAGAAGAATCCCCCTCAAAGCTCATAACTAACCCTGTCCTGAGATTCTGGTGTATTTTCAGCCACTTATACATATCAGACAAAACCGTTTTATCTAAGTTTCCTTTTCTTAAGACTAAGGCCTTTATGTTTTTCTCCTCTGTCTTTGCGGAAAGGCTTTTTTTCTCCAAAGACTTCTTGAGTTTCGCGTTTGCCTTCTCCAGCGCCCGCAGTTTCTTTTCTATCCTGCCGGCTTTAAGTTCGGCCTGTTTTTCTTTTTCTAAAGCTTCAGCTGAATCTACTCCCTGTTTAAGAAGGCTAATCCTTTCCTGTTTCAGCAGAGAAGCCTTTTCCTTCCATACTTTCAATTTTTCCTTAGTGCTGTTTAATTCTTTCCCCAATTGATTTATTCGGTTACTTAAAAACGCTAACTCATTTCTGTCCCGGCCGAGAGATTCCCGGTATAAAGAAAGCTCGGAATTCAACTTGCCCAGTTTCTCTACCGTTTTCCGGTTACGGATAACCATCTTTTTGTTTTCATAAAAAGAGAACAGGAATAACGACAGGAGGATGATAAAAACAGCAGTGATTATCCCGGGGCTTAAATATTTAAAATAAGCATACCGCATAAGCCTCTTTTTAAAAGCAGGCTCTATTTTAAAAAACTCAGCTCCTATAAACAGCCCTGATCCTTCTTTCTCTCCTCCTTCCCTCCACCAGGCCGGCATTGCTAAAGCCGGAACAGCCTTAGAAGAAAACGGCAGGTGTATCTTGAGATTTAATAAACAGGTTTTCCCCTTTATTTTAGACCGCGCGCCTTTATCTATAACATTAAAGATAAGGCAAAGGCCGCCTTTACCCAAATCACGGCTGAAAGCCTGAATCCAGCCGGATAAAGGGTTCCCTTCTTTATCTTCTGCCCGGCACTCAACCGGGAAGACAGTATTAAGCCTGAGATATTTTCTTCTTCCCGAAACATTCTTCTTTCTACTCATACCTGCCTTAACTTTCGTGAAATGATGGCGCTGCTACATAATAGCAACATCGCCTGATTACAACGATTAGAAAATGATTGCAGCGATAAAAAGCTAATGTTTTCAATCGTTGTAATCTTATATTAATCTCTGAAATCAGGGACTGGTGCATTTTGTAACAGTCCCATGATACCTATCCTCACACGGCCTTAGACGCGGACAAAGCCTTCTTATTTATTTTACTGAAAAACTTTTTGAATCTTCCATCTGAACGGAGGTTTTCTAAGTCCCGGTCTTTCGCGAGGTATTGGAAATCGCTGTATCCTAACAGGATTGATTTCTTTAAACAAGACAGAGATTCTTCTACCCGGTTGAGGAGGGAATAACTGCAGGATAAATTGTAGCAAACCAAAGGGTCATAAGGCCTAAGTTTAGACAACTTTAAGTCTATCTCAAGGCCCCTGTTGAAAAGACCTTTTTGGGTATAAGCATTGCCTAAACAAATTAAAGCCTCAACAAAATTAGGATTCATTTCAATTAATCCTTCATAAAAAGATATTTCAAAATCTTTTTTCCCTGCCTGATTTCTACTTTTTCTTCTCATTTGTTTCCTCTAAGATTACTTGCTGTTTCCTGCTGGACAGAATCTTTTCAATTATCTTTTTAAATTCCGGGTATTTTTTTTCGTTTACCCTGTCGGTTTTCACCGTCATCTCCTGATGAAAAACAACCTCCCGGTCTTCCAAAGAATAGTTCAGCTTAAAATCAAGCCACCTGCTGCCTATTGCTAAATCTTCAGGCAGAGATTTCACTTTTAAATTCTCCGGCAGGGTTATTGTAATATCGCTTCCGGACATATAACATCCTCTCAAATCTAACGGATACTGCCTTTTCTCTTTATCAATCCACGAAGCGTTTACCAAAGCTTCCCCTAAAACAGGAAGAAGCCTAAGGTTCCCAGACCGGCTCAGTAAATTCTTTGCTGAAAAAGCATATTTCAAAACCGGCCGGCTGTCAAACCCGGTAAAGCCTTCTGTTTTAACCCAGTGCAGATTAGATAAAGAAGCAAAAGATTTCATCTTAGTCTGTACATCATCTCTTATAAGCTGAGGGGGCGTGAACCTTAAATAATACCTCTGAGAAGCGGCAAAAAAGCCTTCGGGAATAACCTCCCTGTAAACATCCGCATCTTCCAAAGAGTTAATTGCTATCTTCATTTTAACTTCTAAATGGTTGTCTTTTAACTCCGGAGTCTCCTCAATCCGGTACCGGTCATCAAGAAAAATTAGAGACTTCCTCTTCTGGTCGCCTAAAGGGATCTCCCCAAAAGAAGTAGTAAAAGCTGTAGGGTCCATAAATATCAGTTTCCCTTCAAGGCTGACTGCGGCAATCGCATGGTTGAAATAAGAAGCCGGCCGGGTTTCCACCAAATTGTAAGCCTGCCTTGTAGGAACAAGCACCGGATATGCTTTGAGGCCTGCCCCTCTTAACAGAGAAACAAGCAGAATCGCCTGGTCTTTACAATCGCCGTATTTGTTAATAAATACATCCTTGGGCTGGTGCGGCTCAAACCCGGCTTTACCATACTCAATAGCGACATAACGTATCTTCTCAGCGCAGAACTCATAAATCTTTTTAGCTTTTAGGTAATCAGAATCAGACGGATTAATAAGTGTGGTCAGGAAACGCTTGAGTTCGGGCGGCAGGGGAATTTTATCCTTATACAGGCTTCTCCACCAAAGGTAGAAATCTTTCCATTCTTTAAAACTGGAAATGATTATTGCCGGATTGACAAAAGAGGAAGGAAGCATACTGGATTCCGGCAGAAGCTGAGGGACATTTTTAAAAGAGAAGAAATACTCTGTGCTCTTTTTTTTCTCTGTCTTCTGAGGCCTGAAATCAACCCCTTCGGGAGCGTACTCTTTATTTACTGTTGAGAAATAAACCGGCCGGCCTTTGGGAACGGAAAGACGGTAAGTTTCTTCCATAATCGGATGAGGGCTTTTTAACCGGTAAATCAAAGAAAAATCCTTTTTGTTCATCAATTTGCTTTGGTATATTTTAACTTTATACTCAATAATGCTGCCTTTTAAAACCTGGGGCATTGAAACAATAAAAGCCCGGGAATTGCTGTAAAGGGGGAAATTCAAATATTTAGACACATCTCTTATGTTCTCTTTTCCGGCATAAATCATTTTCTTACCGGGTGTAATTGTCCGGGCAAAATCAAGCTCAACCCTTTCATAAGTAGAATCGTATTCTATCTCCACCTCCCCCCAGTCATTCCGGCCTTTGTCATTAAGGACCTTCGCTGCTATATGAATAACCGATACCGCCCGGTTATCCGGCGTTATTTCCATAGACTCTTCGCATAAGAGGATGGCCGAAGAAGCGTTAGGGAAATCTTTAATAGTTGGAGAATTGTCAATAATTTTAGAAAGGTATAAAGGGACTTTATCTTCAAATTTCAGGCTAAAAGAATCTATCTCCTTACGGGCCGGTTTTAAATAAGGGCCGCTCTTAATCTTAAGGTATATTTTCTTCGCCTGAGGAAACATATTCTTTTTCTCTAAGCTCAGCCCGTAAAGGTAAAGGCCTTCCGGATCGGACAGGTTGTTTATCCGGTCAAAAATATCCAGAGCCCGGGGATAATCTTCAAGTCTCGCGTAAGTCTTGGCTAAAAGCAGTTTAGCCTCCTTAGAGAATAATCCCGATAAAACATCTTTTGTCTTCAAATACTCTCTCTGATGGTAATAGAAAGCCGCCAATTTGATTTTGTATTCCTCTCTACCGGGATGTTCAGCGATAGATTCTTTATAAAGAGATTCTAACTTAGCAGTCAGGATATCTATCTTCTTAGACAAACCCTGAGTAATGTCCCCCGAACAGGCTGTTATAAATAAAATCAATACGCACAAAAGGCCTAAGAGAAATTTATTTCTCATTCCGCACTCTCTCCCATCTTTTAATTATTCCATAAAGGGGAAGGAATAAGCCTGTCCCCGCACGCAGTATCTATATTTACCGTTAGAAAAATTTTTTCTAACGAGGCTAACGGGAATTACCTAAATAAAGTTTCTTATTCTCCGGACAGCTTCTTTCAAATCATCAAACGGAGAAGCAAAAGAAACCCTGACGAAATCATTGTACCTTTTTCCAAAAGCGGAACCGGGAACAACCGCTACCCTATCTTTCTTAAGCAGTTCCTTAGCAAACTCCACAGAAGAAAGCCCGGTATGTTTTATCGAAGAAAAGCAGTAAAACGCCCCTTCAGGCAGAAACGTCTTAAATCCTAAAGAGTTAAGCTCTCCCACAATATAATTTCTCCTCCGGGTATATTCCCTAACCATAGCATTCACTTCTTTCTGAGAATTCAGAGCTTCTATCGCGGCTAACTGGGAAGTGATTGACGGACAAATCATTACATAGGCATTTATTTTAGTCATCTCTTTTATAACCTGCCTGTTCCCGCAGGCAAACCCTATCCTGAACCCGGTCATAGCATACCCTTTAGAAAATCCGCCTAAATATATAGTTTTCTGTTTTGTCCTTTTTAATCCCGGAAAAGGAGTATGTTTATACCCGTAAGTTATCAAATCGTATATCTCGTCGCTTAAAACAATAATCCCTCCTTTCATAACAACCCGCCGGATCTCTTCAAGCTCAGCTCTTGTATAAGAAACTCCCGTGGGATTGGAAGGATAATTCAAGATCATCGCTTTGGGATTATACCTCTTGATAATCTCTTTTAGTTTTGAGGGAACAATTTTAAAACCTTCTTTTTCCGAAGTGTAGTATTCAACAACCTTTCCGCCCGCGAGATTAACCACTGCCGGATAAGATACATAACAGGGGTAGACGAGAAGAACCCTGTCTTTAGAGTTGACAATAGCTCTCACAGCCAAATCCAGGCCCTGGCTCACTCCGGCAGTAACTAAAATTTCTTCATCGGGATCATAGTTTAAGCTGTAATGTTTCTTTAAGAAATGGGCGATTTCTAACCTAAGGCGGTACATACCTTTATTTGAAGTGTAGGAAGTATACCCCTGCTCAAGAGAAGATAAGGCTTTCTCTCTTATACTCCAGGGAGTAACAAAATCCGGCTCTCCCACTCCTAAAGAAACAACATCTTTAGCCTCCAAAACCAAATCAAAAAATTCCCTTATGCCCGAAGGAGCCAAATCTTTTATATGTTTAGCTACAAACTTATCCATGATTTTAATTTTACCCCTCCCGGACTTTAATAAGTTATAGACAAGCGCTTATTTTCCCGCGGCATTTTTAAAATTACCCCGTCTTCTTTATACTTCTTAAGCATAAAATGAGAAACCGTGCTCTTTACCTCCGCTAAAGGGGCAAGTTTCTCAGCCACAAACTTTGCCACAGTGTTAATATCTTTACCTTCAACGGTTAAGAGCAAATCATAGGTCCCCGAAAGAAGATAACAGTTTTTGACTTCCGGAAAACGGTAAATTCTCTCAGCAATATAATCAAACCCTACATCCTTCTGAGGAGACACTTTGACTTCAATTAAGGAATAAACCGCTTTTCCGTCTTTAATCAGGTTCTTATTAATCAAGGCTTTGTACTTTACGATGACGCCCTTTTTCTCCAGCTTCTTAATTTCTTTCTCAACTTCTTTTTCCTTCTTCCCTGTCAACTTAGCCAAATCCTTAAGAGAAACACGAGCGTTGTTCTCCAAAACCTCCAAAATATCTTCCATCCTTCCCTCCTCAATGAGCACACAACTTATGGAATTCGAAGAATGACATAAGTTGTATGTGCGAATTGATCCCGCCGAAGGTTGGTAAATTGTCAACGATAATTTACCAACATCTTCTCTGAGGCGGGATTTCATTAATATTTATAAATTAACAAATGAGGCCGCAGCTTATGGAGCCCGAAGGACGACATAAGCTGCATGGCCGAATTCCTGCCTACGCTGAAGCTTCGGCAGGCAAGTATCCCGCTGAACGTTAGGAAAAGAGCGAAGCAGTTTTCCCAACATCTTCCGCGAAGCGGGACCACATTAATATTTATCAACGCGCCAAATGCAACCTAAGCGGTACGGCCGCCAATGTTGCATTTACACAATTATCCCCTATTACACTTCGTAAGTGTTTGCAGATCATCCTTACAAAGCGGGATACCGGATTGTCAACCCTATTCTATCAAACCGGCAGAAACATTTATAGAGAATTACCTGAAACGGTTTTTATCTTCTTATAAGTTCTAACTTGTCCAGATAAATCACCCCTTTACCCAATGATCGGACTTCAACCTGAAAGCTCATTACCGGAAAATCTAAAACATTGTCAACCAGAGCTGTTTCCGGCTGCCAGTCCGAGCGGGAGAAGAACCCCGAAAAGGGGCAGACAAATGTTTTCCACCCTTTTGTATCATCCTTTATCATCGTCCGGAAAATTTCTTTGTTTTTATCTTTGATATCGACCGCGATTGTTGCTCCTTTCCCCTGGCCGTAAAGGGAAAAAGACAGGCCTTTATATTTTTTCCATTTAATATTTTTAGGGTTTTTCTTCCACTGGGCAGCCCCCTTTACATCAAGGCCGTATCCCCTTGCCGCCCACATATACCCCGAAGGGACAGAGTTGTACTCAATTTTCAAAGACTGTTTCCCGTCAAAGAAAATCTTATTTGACGGGGAAACTTTTATTTCCGACCCGTTGCCTCCGCCAAAATCAACAGTCTTAGGAGAAAGGCCTCCCTCAAAATCATCTAACAATAAATTCCCCTGCTGAAAAAAACAGCCTGTAAATAAAACCGTAAGAATTATAGCAAAGTACCTCATAACAAATAGTCCTTTCTTTTTTGGTTAGAGAATCCTGCTCGCCCCGTTAGAAAAAATTTTTCTAACGGGGTAAAAGATCAGGAAGATTTTATTACGTCTTCTTTCAAAGGATACCTGCCGCAGGTAAACTTCTTTCCTTCCGGGCAGTATCCTAATTTTTCACATTTAGCGCCGGCTTTGTCAAATACCGCCGGAAGTCTCTCGCGGCATATTTTAAGCATCTCGTTTGCCAAACCGCGTATCTCCCACTGCGCGCGGGTACAGCAGCGCTGGCTGAAAAAATGGAGCAGTTCCCTGACATTCATAGTCACCACTATTTTGGTTTCAGCCGCCTGAGGCAGGATGAACCGCGCGTCCTGGTTGGCAGTTTCGCCTTTTTTACCCTTATCCTTAAACCGGGATAACAATTTGTTGTAGCTCTTCTGCGCGGAACCTACCGCCCTAAGAAACTCCTCTTTCAGATCTTTATCCTCCTCAATTGAAGGAGGAACAATATAATTAAAATCATCAGCTTTAACATACCTCTGGCTCATTTGGGAATATGAGGCGAGCCTGTGCCGGACAAGCTGATGAGTCAAAGTGCGGGAAACACCTTCAACCGCGAAAGTAAACTTGACATGTTCTAAAGGGCTTTCATGGCCGGAATTAACTACTTTTTTTACAAACTTCTCCTGTTTCTCTTTCCCCAAATTATCTCCCGAGAAAATATCCCCGGCAAAAGAAGAAGAATAACACTGCCTACAAGCCGCATAAATTACAGATAAAGCATTAGAAGTAACCTCTAAAATCTCCACATGAAGAGCCACTCTCCCCATCTCTATTTTTTCCTTTCTTTTCTATACCAATCTATTGTTCTTCTAAGCCCTTCTTTAAATCCTGTCCTTGCTTTAAACCCAAACTCTTTCTCTGCTTTAGAAATATCCAGACAGCGCCTGGGCTGGCCGTCGGGTTTTGAATTATCCCAGATAAGCCTGCCCTTAAACCCGGAAAGCTCGGTAATCAGGCCGGCTAAATCCTTGATTGAAATCTCAACCCCCGCACCGATATTAACCGGGGAGGAAGAATTGTATCTCTCCGCGGCCAAAACTACAGCTTCAGCGCAATCTCCGACATACAAAAATTCACGAGTAGCATTGCCTGTCCCCCAAACGGTAATTTCTTCCCTGCCTTCATCTAAAGCCTCAAAACACTTTCTTATAAGAGCAGGGATAACATGTGAAGTCTCTACGTCAAAATTATCTCCTTCTCCATAAAGATTCACCGGAAGGAGGAAAATAGAGTTGAACCCGTACTGTTTCCGGTAAGCCTGAGACTGGACTAAAAGCATCTTTTTAGCTAATCCATAAGGGGCGTTGGTCTCCTCAGGGTAACCCGACCATAAATCCTCTTCTTTAAAAGGAACAGGCGTAAACTTGGGATAACAACAGTTATGAACAACTAACCCATTTGCAAGATATGTATGATTTTTCTCAACTTCTAGATTAAAAACATCTCCTTTGTAATCTTCTCCGGATACATTAAAAATAGGAACCAGATATCCATTTTTAAGTTTTTTGAATCTTCCTCGAAACCCCTTTGGTTTCTCCAACTTTTCTCCTCTTATCCTTTTCAAAAAATAATTTATTTGCTCTTTACCAGTAATCCATACCGCCCACGCTTGTTTTTGAGAAACTAATCTTCCTTGAATAAGATCATGTTTTTTATATTTTCTCTTTTGGACATGACTATAAATACCCAGCTCATTTAATATCAATTTTAATTGCCAAACTAGTTTTTCTGATACTGTAGTGAAACCGATCTTTTCTCTCTCGCAAGCATCTGAGAAACACCCATCTCCAATAAAATACCCCTTTATTAAGGAAAACAATTTCTCCTCTGGAAGGTAAAGACAGCCCTCTGGAAAAATTTTATTAGAGGAATGGTATGGATGAACATCATAGAAATTTTGGGCAAAAAATCGTGCTGTAAACAAATGATAAAAAAACAGCTGATATCCTTTCTGTCCTTTCATTTTTACCAAATGTCCTTCTATTCCAAAAATTCGTTTCATTAAAAATCTTGCTCTGTCAATAAGTTCTTTTTCATCACCAAATGAAAAGTATACAACTCCTCTACTTCCTCTTTTCCCCGTATCTCTAAGATAGACGCCGCCTTCAGCGACAAAGATTCCTATCAACTCACAAAATTCCTTTGAGAATTTTTCATCATCTTTCTTTTCTTTTTTAGATAATAAAGGAGTGAAAAGGTAATCCCCAGGTTTTAATTCATCTGCTCTTTTCCAAAATAAGGAATTATTCTCTAAACTAACAAGTGAAAATGGATGATTCGGCGTTGCTAATAATTCTGGCATACCCGATGCCCTAATTTTCATTAATCTGCCTTTGTAGTGCCTTTTGAATTTCTTAAGTACTTTTTGAAAAGTTCCATCAGCTGTTAAAACTTTT
Organism: uncultured Planctomycetia bacterium; assembly: GCA_964609315.1. Classification (GTDB taxonomy): domain Bacteria; phylum Omnitrophota; class Gorgyraeia; order Duberdicusellales; family Duberdicusellaceae; genus CAZSRG01. Next base: position 16,228 of record CAZSRG010000010.1, on the reverse strand, counting down.
TGTCCAGGCTCAATATCTTCTATTGAAACAGCTGATGGATTAGAAATAATTTTTGTACCTTTTGGAAAACAGATAGTGCCTAAAGCGACAAATTTTTCTATTCCGAACTGCCTGCCCTGTTCCATCATCTGAATACCCATCATTAAATTATCATAGAAAAATACAGCCGGGCTGTTCCTGTTCGCGCCAATCCCTCCTACTTTAGCCGCTAAATGGATGACAATTTCCGGAGAGAAGTCTTTGTACATTTTCTTGACTGCCCCTAAATCGGTAAGATTGTAATCTTTAGACCTAGGAACAAACACCTGAGAACACCCCTTCTTTTTAAGCCTGTCAATGACGTAGGAACCTAAAAAACCAGACCCTCCGCTAACTAAAATCCTTTTATTAATCAGATGATAGTCCATCTTGCTTTTTGCTTTTTGCTTTTTGCCATTGGCTATTTGCCGATAAGGCTAATCTGCTTTCCACCAGCGCTGGGGAAATTTCTTATTCAGGATTTGGTCTCCTTCGCCTATGGGAATATCTCCTAAAAGGCGCATATCAGCATCTACCATAACCTTAACCAAATCCTTAAAAGTCAATTTAGGTTTCCAGCCCAGTTCATCAACAGCCTTTCCGGTATCAGCTATTAATACTTCAACTTCTTTCGGCCTAAAATACCTTTTATCTATCTTTACATAATCTTTGTAATCCAGGCCCGCGTATTCAAATGCTGAAACTAAAAAATCCTCTACCGAATAAGCCTGGCCTGTTCCTACAACATAATCCTTAGGTTTGTCCTGCTGGAGGATTTTCCACATAAGCTCTACATATTCCGGGGCAAATCCCCAATCGCGTTTAGCTTTGATATTCCCTAAATAGAGCTTCTTCTGCCTGCCGGCTAAAATATTACCCACCGCCCGGGAAATCTTCCGGGTAACAAAAGTTTCGCCTCTACGGGGAGATTCATGATTAAAAAGGATACCGTTGCAGGAAAACATATTATACCATTCTCTGTATCCCGCAGCAGACCAATAAGCATATACCTTTGATATAGCATAAGGGCTGCAGGGCTTGAGAGCCGTGTTTTCATTCTGGGGAAAAGGAGCGTCCCCAAACATTTCACTGCTGGAAGCCTGATAGAATTTTATTGTCTTCCGGCTGTTCTTAATGATTTCTAAAAGCCGGACCGTCCCTAAAGCGGTTATATCCCCGGTATATTCAGGGATATCAAAACTAACCCTGACCTGGCTCTGGGCGCCTAAATGGTAAACTTCATCGGGCTGGATGTTGTAAACAATATCGGAAATCTGCCCGGAATCGGACAAATCCCCGTAATGCAAAAACAGCTTTGCTCCAGGAGTATGCGGGTCAACATAAATATGATCTATCCTTTGAGTATTAAAAGTGCTTGCCCTGCGGATTATCCCGTGGACTTCGTAATTTTTGCTCAGCAAAAACTCCGCTAAATAACTCCCATCCTGTCCGGTAATGCCGGTAATTAAAGCTTTCTTACCCATCCAATTCCTCCTATTCTCAATTTCTATTTAATCCCTCAATATACATACCAAGATTACCGCTAAAATAAAAACGCCTAATACCGGAATAGAATACTTGATTATTCCAATAAAATCCCTCTTTTGGAAATGCAATTTCCACTGGTAACTGAAAGATTCATCGGGATTAATCTTGCGTATGTCCACATAATCCTGCCGGCCGGCTGTTATTCCGGCTTTTGTCTTCTTCTCAAAGGGAACAACCTTATATACAGCGAAAGAGGCAAGAATAAAAGAAAGCAGTCCCATCCCAATAACTACCGCAACCTGTTCTTTATTCATATCAGCCGGCTGTTTTAGGAATAATTATATCATTATCCGAACGATTAGAAAGAGAAAATTATCCGTTGTTTAGGGATATAAGGATACTTCAGTAAGTCTCGGCAAAAGCAAAAAAGTTGTTTTCCGGCCGTGAAACTATTACAGAAATTTGTCTAACAAAGCGCCCCTTATCCTTCTTTGCTCCCTGCCGATTATTCTAATGTTCTCAAGAATTTAAGAATACTCTTTCCACGCTCAGTAAGCTTATGCCGGATACTTACTCTATCGGAACGTTTCATAACAAGGCCCGATATAACAAGCCTCCTTATATGCTCTGAGGATGTCTTGAAATTGGTTTTCACCTTTTCCGCTATCTCTTTGACAGAAAGCTCCGGCTCTGTATCCAAAAGAGAGAGAATTTGAATCCGGCGGTGATTAGAAAACCCTCTGACAATCCTTTCCAAATAATGAAACCCTTTTCTTTTACTGTTATGCTTCTTTCCCATACAGTAAATATTATACCATAACCCGCAAGCTTATTCTAATGTTCTTGAGAATTTGAGAATAATACAAGAAACAGGAAGGAGACAAAGACATCTAATGAGGTTTTCCATAGGGAGAGATTTTCCTTAACCGCTGGATAATGGAAGGCAGGTACTCAATTATATAATCTATATCCTTTTCGATGTTATACCTGCTTAAGCTGAAACGGATAGACCCCTGTACAAAAGAAAAAGGTATTCCCATAGCCCTTAAAACATGGGATGGAGCTAAAGACCTTGATGTACAGGCGGACCCCGATGAAGCAAAAATACCTTTTTCGTCAAGCATCAAGAGAATAGCTTCTCCTTCAATAAATTCAAAGCCGATATTGGTCGTGTTAGGAATCCTTTTTTCTCTGTTGCCGTTAACTCTTACATTCGGTATTTTGGCTAAAACGGCGTTTTCTAATTTATCTCTCAACATTTTAACTCTCGCGCTTTCCTCCCCTACCGCCTCCTTAGCTAACCGGCAGGCTTCGCCTAACCCCACAATAGAAGCTGTATTTTCTGTCCCTGCCCTCCTTCCCTGTTCCTGATGCCCTCCGATTAAAAACGGGCTGAACTTCATTCCTCTGCGCACATAAAGAGCGCCTATCCCTTTAGGCGCGTGGAGCTTGTGACCGGATAAAGAAAGGATGTTTATTGGCAGGCCTGCTAATTTAAGCGGCACTTTGCCAACTGCCTGGACCGCGTCAGTATGAAAAACAACTCCCTTTTCAGCGGCTATTTCGGCAATTTCTTCCACCGGAAAAATAACCCCGGTCTCATTATTGGCATACATTACAGAAATAATAGCCGTATCTCTGCTTATGGAATTTTTAAGCTCTTCTAAATCCAGCATTCCCTCACTATCTACTCCAAGATACGTAACCTTATATCCTCTGCTTTCCAAATACTTACAAAGGTTAAGGACCGCGGCATGTTCTACTTTAGTAGTTATTACATGTTTCTTATCAGGAGAGGACATCAGGACACTCATAATAGCGGTATTGTCACTTTCGGTCCCGCAGCTGGTAAAGATGATTTCCTTAGGGTCTTCTGCTCCCAACAGACCTGCTACCTGCTCTCTCGCCTTTTCTATATCCTTATAAATCCTGCCTCCAAAAGCATGCATGCTGGAAGGATTTCCGTACTTCTCTGTTAAAAAAGGAAGCATAGATTCTAAGACTTCCGGGGCAATTCGGGTTGTGGCGTTATTGTCAACATAAACTTGTTTCATTATTTTACTTCCTCTACTACAATACCTTCTTCAACAAACTCCCTTAATTTTGATTCAACAAGAGATTTTAAGGTCAGGCCTGTTGCCGGACAGCCTAAACAGACACCTAAAAACTTTACATAAACTGTATTACGGTCTATATCCGCGATTTCAATATCTCCTCCGTCAGCTTTAAGCTCCGGCCGGACTTCCCTGTCTATGGTTTCCTGAATAAGAGAAATCCTCTGTAAATTGGTAAGCTGTTTTCCTTTTGCTTTTTTAGAAAAAGGTTTCTTTGACTCCTCCTTCGCCTGGAATTCTTTTAGAAGTTCTTCTATTTTCGGCTTACATTTACCGCACCCTCCTCCTGCTTTGGTATAATTAGTAACTTCTTCTACGGTTTTCAGGTTGTTTTCTTTAATTGCCCGGATGATCTTTTTATCCGTGACGCCGAAACATTCGCAAATGACTTTTTCTTCTCCGGACGTTTTTTTCTTTACAGACAGGCCCCTATAATCAGCAATTGCAGCCTCTAAAGCTTCCATTCCCATTACAGAACAGTGCATTTTTTCATCCGGCAGGCCGCCAAGATAATCAGCAATATCTTTATTGGTAACTTTTGACGCTTCTTCAATAGTCATCCCCTTAATCATCTCTGTCAAAGCGGAAGAAGAAGCAATCGCGCTGGCGCATCCGAAGGTTTGAAACTTCGTGTCTAAAATCTTCTCTGTCTTTTTGTCTATTTTCAAAGCAAGTTTAAGAGCATCTCCACAGATAATATTTCCTACTTCTCCAACGGCATCCGGATTTTTCATCTCGCCGCAATTCTTTGGGTTTTTAAACAGCTCTTTTACTTTATCGGTATAAAACCACATCTTTCCTCTAAAAGTATTCTACGCCTTAGCGTATCTGACTGTACGCTAAACTTAGTTGAAATTGAGTAATGCCTTCTGTAAAACAGGGTTAGAAATAATAACTATCTTACAAAAGAAGGAATACTTTGCGAAAAGGATAGCATAAGAACCGGGAAAATGGAAGAAAAAAGTTTTAGAACGCTGAGAGATGATAAAAGTTATGAGAGAAATGGGCGGGATTAACGATTTAAAGACAGGAAACACAATACGTAATTATTTTTAAATAGAACCGACCCCATTTTCTGTCCCCGTTTTTCTTGCAAAAAATGGCGGGGTCGATGGGATTTGAACCCACGATCACCTGATCGACAGTCAGGGGACTTAAACCGGGCTAATCGACGACCCCGAATTAGTTCTCAGTTCACAGATGCCAGTTACCAGTAAGAGTAGAAGTCTATAATAAATACTGGAAATGTCAAGATTTTATCTCTCAATTAACAACTGAAAACCAGCAACTAAAAATGGGCGGTGTAGGATTTGAACCTACGACCCCCTCGGTGTAAACGAGATGCGCTCCCGCTGCGCCAACCGCCCGGAAAATCATTTAGGAAACAAGAATAATGATACCAACCTATCCTGAAAAATCAAGGGAAAGATACCCTGTGATTACTGAACAGATACAGGCAATGCTGTCATACAGAAAACCATAACAAATAAAGCTACGGTCTCAATAACTCCTAAAACCATTATGTAATTACCAAACCCTTTGCCGCTTTCAGCCAAAGCGTCCGCGGCCCTTGCCCCTGCTTTTCCCTGCATATAAGCGCTCATACCTATAGCTATCCCTCCAACTAAGCCTATAAGAATCTGGTAAACAGAGCTCTGGGCCGATACCGGAAATTTAGCGCTTTGTATAGCGTTACGCAGAATCAGGCCGTAAATGGTCTGGGATAAAGGTGCCCCTACAAAAGCTATCAGAATAAAAGGAGCGGTTTTATTCTGCATAAAGGCTTTTTTCCAAGCCCCAATTGCCGCCATACCGGCAACACCTGTCCCCAAAGCAGACCCTGCCGCGGATAAGGTCAAAGAAAAGTTTAAATCGCCTAACCCTGTAACCATAATTACTTCCTCCTTCTGATTATCGCATGGCCAAAACCATACAAACTTTAATAACCAATAAACAAGGGTATGAGGGGATATCTTGGTTATTTTACTTTCTCCCCCTCATATTAAGAAATATCCCTTTATTCCTTAAAAGGCGCGTATTTTTTCCCCGACCACTGCATATTGAGACGGCCGGAGAATTCCAGCATATTTAAACGTATGCCGTGGACAATTATCGCCATTAACCCTAAAACAATGTTCAGGCTGTGGCCTAAAAAAAGGATTATGGCCGCGATAAACCCCTTTAGTAAAGCCGAGCCTCCGATGCTAAAGGCCATATTATTAAAACTTGAAGCAACGATTACCGTCGCGTACCCTACGGCAAATAAACGGATGTAAGACACTATATCCGAAAACGAGCTTATCACTTTTAACGGCAGGTCGCTTAAAGAAAGCAAAGATTTTTTAAGACTGCCTTCGGCTGAAAACAGCATCACCATTATAATCCCTGTTACAATTAACCCCATAGTAATACAAGGCAAAGGCCGGTTTAACACCAATTTTCCGGCAACAAAGAACAGCCCCCAGAGAACAGATATCCACCCTATCTGGCCTAAAGCTATCCGGGAATTTATATAGCGAAAAGCTGCTATCCCATGGGCTATGCTTAAATGAATGACCCCGATTAGGAAACACAAGTATATCATAAACCCCTGGTTGGACGCGGCAAAACTGTTTATCCTTTCAATAATCAAATGGTTAAAAAACGGAAGCTTAGCTATTTGCTCCGCCCCAAACCATGTCCCGCTTACAGCCCCCCAGGCAACCGTCGATAAACTGAAAACATACATTAAAGAAAACACATCTTGAGGCGCTGTTTTAAAAGCCCGGCGGGCAATAAAAGTAAGCATAAAGAATATCAAGCCGTATCCGGCATCGCCTATAAGCAAAGCAAAGAATAAACTGAGAAAAGCCAGAAACCATCCGCTGATATCGTACTCATTGTACCCGGGAACAGTTCCCATAAATTGAAATACCGGCTTAATAATGTTTACCCAGCGGGGACTCCTGATAAAAGTAGGCACTTCGGAAACATCTCCGGGCTCTTCGCTTAAAAGAGCTAACCCTTCTTTCTTAACCAGTTTCTTGAGATCCGGAATTCCCTCCTTAGGCAAAAAACCCTGAATATAGCAAAACCCTTCTTCTTTAGCCATTCCCGAACGCACTTTAAAGAACTCAAGCTGTTGAGAAACTGTCTTTCTATACTTTTCAAAAGAACCCCGGTAAGAGGACAGAAAGTCAAGATTCAAACTTATATTCTCAAGCCAACTGTTAATTTTTTTCAGCTCTTTCTTCAAACTGAAAGAATCCTGGTCAGGAAAAAGGACTTCTTCAAATTCTAAAGATTCCTCTTTATCCAAAGCAACAAAGACAATATAAAATCTCCCTCTCTCCCGCTTAATAAGAAAAACCGGCTTGTCAGAAGGAAGAGATTTAAATTCTTTCTTGTTAACTATATACAGCTTTAAAAAAACTCCTGCCCGGGATAACTCTTTGAGCGGGCCGTAAGAGATTTCCCCCCAATCTTCAAACCAGGACAATTTCCTTTCTACCTCTTCCTTACGAGACAAAAGCTGTTTCCTCTCAAAAAGGATATGTAAAGCATCTTTTACCATTATTTCTGCCGCTTCAAAAGGAAGGCTCTCTCCCTCTCGGCTCTTACCGCTAAGCATCGAGATAACCCTGCCGGTGTCTTCCAAATCTTTTTCCAGACGAGCAACATTTTCTCCGGAAGGAGGGTTTATGTGTTTTATGTGCAGAAGGCCGAACTTCCTCAGCTTAATCAGAGACCGGTCTATATCCGAGTTGGAAGCTAAAACTGTAACCTTGGACATCTTGACAATCATACTTATTTCTCAAGTTGAATTTTACACTAAAGAAAATTTGGCTGACTGGTTAATCTTCTTCTTGGCAATTTTACCCCGGACCACCTCGGCAGTCTGCAAATCTCCCAAATATATATTTATAACTCTAATATCCTCTTTTGCTTCGGGTATCTTGACTTTCTCAAAGAGGTTTACTCTCTGAGAAGTTATACGCAGTTCGTCTGCCAATATCTCTTTCTGCTTCTTTATAAATGAAACCTTAATCCAAAGCAGGGTTGTTTTTTTCAAGGCTTCCAGGCCTCTATCTATCCAAACAGGAGTGCGCATAAAATCATACTCGTATTTTTTAAATTCAACTCTTTCTAAAACGGGTATATCAACACCGGCGATATTCCCCTCTTTAGAAACAACCTTCTCTACCCTGAACATATTTTGCAGCCCGGCATCTTCAGCAAAGACATCAATCCAGGAATAAACCTCTTCATCAAGAGATTTCATCTCCCTCTCGGCATCTTCTTCCGCCTGCCTTATTTTAACCAGCTCAAACTGGAGCTGCCTCTTTTTTAACTGAAGGGTGGGAAGAAAACGGGTATACCGCTGTAAAGATTCTTTCTGTTTCTTTAACTCATTTTTTGTAAGCTTTATCTTTGACATATACCCTCACTCAGAACAGGAAAAGCCAGATAACAATTAATAAATATACAGACACCGTAAACCCTAAATCCTAAAACCTAAACAAATTCTAAATTCCAAGTTCCAATGTTCTAAACATTGTTTTGGATTTTGGGTTTTCTTCATTTTGAGTTTGTTTAGTCCCCTCTATCTCACAGCTTTTATATTCTTTACTATAAGCTATGTGCCATCAGCTATGAGCTAATTTGACTTCTGTCATCCGTCCTCTGTTTTCTGTCCCGGGGCCAGAATTCTTTAATCAAGTCTGTGCGGAAACTAACTTCCTCAGGGAGAAAACAATCAGAAAGAATCTCCCACCCCTTATCTAAAGCTTTCTCCAAAGGGATGTTAACCTCTAAATTCATCATGCTGTCCTCAAACAATCCTCCGTATTTAAGAAGTTTCTTATCCCAGGCGCTCATACGAAATCCCATAGCGCGTTTTTCTTCTGTTTCTCTATATTGAGAATAGAGCTGTATCATCCCGTCCATAATAGCCCGGTGGTCTTTGCGGGTGTTTTTGTTAACTAACTGCTTTAACCGGCTCAGGGAACCGAAAGGCTCAATTCTCCCATTACGTAAATAGAACTGGCCTTCGGTAATATACCCGGTATTATCAGGAACAGGATGGGTTATGTCATCTCCGGGCATAGTGGTTACCGCTAAAACCGTAACTGACCCTGCCCCTTCAAAATCAACGGCTTTTTCATACCGCGCCGCTAACTGGCTGTAAAGATCTCCGGGGTAGCCGCGGTTTGAAGGAACCTGCTCCATAGTAACAGCTATTTCTTTTAAAGCATCGGCAAAATTGGTCATATCTGTAAGAAGAACTAAAACTTCCTTTCCTCCCAGGGCAAATTTCTCAGCTACCGCTAAGGATAAATCAGGCACCATAAGCCCTTCAACTACCGGATCGGACGCGGTATGCACAAAAAATATTGAGCGGCTTAAAGCTCCGCCTTCTTCTAAAGTATTTTTAAAAAACATATACTGGTCATATTTTAACCCGACACCTCCTAAAATAATCATATCAACTTCCGCCTGAAGGGCTATGCGGGCTAAAAGTTCATTGTAAGGCTCTCCGGAAACAGAGAAAATCGGCAGTTTCTGGGAAACAACCAGAGAATTAAAAACATCAACCATCGGGATGTTTGTGCGTATCATCCGGCTGGGTATTACGCGTTTAGCAGGATTGACAGTCGGGCCGGAAATCTCAATCATACAGTCGGATAAAGACGGGCCCTTATCACGAGGGTTGCCGCTTCCATCAAATATTCTGCCTATCATATTAGGAGAAAAACTTACCTGCATAGAGCGGCCTAAAAAGCGGATTTCATCCCGGGTAGAAACTCCTCTGCTTCCGGTAAACACCTGCAGGGATACAATATCCCCGTCAAGCTTAATCACCTGAGCTAAAGATTTGCCGCGGGAAGTATTGATTTCAGCTAATTCTTTGTAAGCTATCCCTTTAGCTTTAACAGTAATGACACTGCCGGAAATACTTAAAATCCTGCTATGAACTTTTTTCATCTTTTAAACTGTTAAGGAAATTATCAATCTCTTTTTCCTGACTTTTAAACTCTTCGGATTCCCATGATTTATAATTCCAGTCAATAAACAACTGGCGCAATTTATGGAAAGCGCCCCGGGCAGAAGCTTTGTCCTGAAAAGAAAACTTTTTTTCCAATACCGCTAAGACTTTTGAAAACACAAATTCCTGGCGTTCTTTTATAGTCGCCGCATCAATTTCATCAAAAGCGTTTTGCTGAATATAGACGCCGTCTAAAAATTCGGACTTTAAATAAACGACAAAATCTTCCAGCAAAGTCCCTTCTTCACCTACAACTTTCATCATCTGGTCCACTTCATTACCTTTAAGAAGCACTCTCTTCGCTTTTTTAACCTGTCCTTCGGGAATAAAACTCTTATAATGCGTCCAGCTCTCAAGAGGATGAATTGAAGGAAACTTACGGGCATTGGCCCTGTCGCGGGAGAGGCCGTGAAAAGCGCCGACCACTTTAAGAGTAGACTGAGTTACCGGCTCCTCAAAATTCCCTCCTGCCGGACTTACTGTCCCGCCAATCGTTAAGCTCCCTCTTTCTCCGGAAAAGAGTTCCACTAATCCTGCCCTCTCATAAAACTCAGCTATACGCGACTCTAAATATGCCGGATAAGCTTCTTCCCCGGGAATCTCTTCCAACCTGCCGGAAACTTCTCTCATCGCCTGCGCCCAGCGGGAAGTAGAATCCGCTAAAAGCAAAACATTCAGCCCCATCTGGCGGTAATATTCGCCTAACGCCGCGGCGGTATAGACCGAAGTTTCCCTTGCCGCTACCGGCATAGAACTGGTATTACAGATAATTATCGTGCGTTCCATCAAAGATTTCCCGGTGCGCGGATCAACTAAGCCGGGGAACTCACGCAGAGTTTCCACTACCTCTCCGGCTCTTTCCCCGCAGGCGGCAACAATAACAATATCCACCTGGGCATGCCGGCTGGTTATCTGCTGAAGAACAGTTTTCCCCGCCCCGAACGGGCCGGGAATACAGTAAGTCCCCCCTTTCGCTACGGGGAAGAAAGTATCAATTACCCGAATCCGGGTAATCAGCGGCTCTTTAGGAAGGTATTTTTGAACATAAGCATCAACAGGAATTTTAACCGGCCACTCAAAAACCATAGAAACTTCAACCTGCCTGCCCGCGCTGTTTTCTAATACCGCTATTTTATCTCTTACCGAATAATCACCTTCGTTAGAAATAGATATCACCCGGTACTCACCCTCAAAGCCGAAAGGCACCATAATATAATGTTTGAAAATCCCTTCAGGGACAAACCCTAAAGAATAACCTTTTTTTACGGTATCATTTACTTTTGCCAAAGGAGAAAAATGCCATTTCTTAGATTCATCCAACGCCCCTAACTCTACACCTCGGGGTAAAAAGAACCCGAATTTCTCCGCCAAATCATTTAAGGGGTTCTGCAGGCCGTCATAAATCCGGCCTAAAAGGCCGGGGCCTAATTCTACTGAGATCATCTGCCCCGAGAACTCCACTTGTCCGCCGACCCTCAACCCTTTTGTGTCTTCAAAAACCTGCATATAGGCAGTATCCCCCTGAATCCGGATAACTTCCGCTTTTAACCGCTCCTCTCCCAATAAAGCAAACCCTACTTCATTCTGAATAACCGGGTCGGAGAACTCCACTTCAAGCATATTCCCGTTAATAGCATTTATTGTCCCGTAATGTTTATCCATTATTACATCCCTCTGTATATGTATATCCCAAGTTTTGGCAAAACTACTTACCCTTTGAAAAAGAAAACGGATTGATTATTACAACGATAGTACTATTAAATAGTGCTGTTCTAATAATCAATATCCAATAATCAAGAAACAAGATACAAATAAGCTCCAATATTTAATAACCAATCATCAAACTAAACAATTCTCTCATGTTTTTTTGTTACGGTTACTTGCTCCAATATCTTGTTGGGGGTTAATTTTGCTCAGTACTAGAATAAAGTCGGTTTCGGGCAACCCCAAACCGAACATTGTTTTGGTTTGAGGATTGAATATTGGTTATTACTTTCCGCCAGAGGCGGATCAGCCTTTGGCAAAGGTCATTGTATCTTGGTTATTGTTTCTTTTAAAGTAAATTCTTTATCTATGCCTTCTGCTGATTCAACCGCTTTGCGGCATAAGAAATTAAACTTCCCCCTGCCCTTTTGCTTATCAAAGGTAAACAGCTTTTCTAAAACCTGGAGTTTTAGAAAATAGGCTATGAGAAACGATAAATCAAAACAATGCCCTGTTTCTTCCTCCTCAATCTTCCTCCAGCGGAGAAGGAGCAGGTTTTTTTCAATATCCAAAGGCGACTTCTCTTTTTCTTCTATATATATATCCTCGGGTTTACTGTACTCCTTGCCGGATATTTTTGCTTTCCGTAAATCAGATAGTTCAAGCCGCAGGTTATACTCAAACTTTTTATAAGCCCGCAATATTTCCGGAACAGTTTTATCATAAGAAAAATCGTTTATCTCTGCTTTAAGCAGTATATTCATTTCTTTTTCCGAAAGCCACTTCTTAACCTCGTTTAAAAACCCATCCCTGCTTATCCCGGGCTCTAAGCCAAAAGAAAGAAAAGGGAGTTCTGCCGCTAAATAATAATACTTATCCATCAGCTCCATCCAAGGACTGTTGCAGAATACAACAGCCTCTTGTTGATGTTATTATACATCAGCACCATTTAGGATTTTCCTCACTAAAGGATTAACTAACTCTTTAAGGATCTCCGCGATAGCTCCTCCGCTGAAATCATAATAAACTTCGCCTCCTTCAACCCCAATGCGGAATCCTTTGCTGATATCCCTTCCCGCTTTTATAACTATTTTATCCCTAATTTTATCCTTAAGTTTTGCCAAAAGCAGATTTTTCAAATTTTCTTTCTCTCTCTCTGAAGCTAGAACTTCTACCTGCTCTTTATCCTGGGCCCAGTTATCAACAATCTTTGAAATCAACCCTGCGGTAAATTCAGGAGTCAAAGCTTTATCTGTTTCCTCTTTAAGAATTTTATCCAGCTCAGCCGTAATCTTCTCTTTAACCAGTAAAAGGGTATCGCGCACAGCTTGAGTCAAAACAGACTGGGTGCTGATCTTAACCTTTTCAGCCTGAGTTTCTGCTCTATCTTTTATCTCCTGAGCTTCCTCTTTTGCTGAAGCTAAAATCTCTTCGGCTTTTTTCTTAGCTGAAGAAAGGATTTCTTCGGAACTCTTTTTAGCTTCTAAAACCCCTTCTTTCTTTATCTTATCAATCAGGCCTTCTAATGCAGTATCCATAACTTTCTCCTTTTTACTTTCCTTGCTTTAACTCCTCCATTATAGAAGCAATAACCTGCCTGGGCTTATCCGCTGTATAGATAGGCCTTCCGACAACAATAAAATCCGCGTCTTTCCGCACATCTTTAGGCCGGACGACCCTCTTTTGGTCATCTCCCCCCGGCTTTAACCTTATTCCGGGAGAAATAATAATAAATTTCTTTCCAAAACGCCTGCGGATAGCAGCGGCTTCCCTGCCCGAAGATACAACTCCGTCTAACCCTGAACCTTTTGCCGCTGCCGCGAGATTCAATACTAAAGGACGTATTCTATCCTCTTCTCTGAAGCTTGTCAACACAGTAACTCCTATAAGCAAAGGTTTCTTAAGTTTCTTTTCCCTGACAACCGCTTTTATCCCTGAAACAGTATCTTTCAAATGCCCCCCTCCGGCAAGGAGATGGAAATCTATAATGTCAACCCCCTGCTCTGCCGCCGATAAAGAAGCGTTTATCATAGTGTTAGGAATATCAAAAAACTTCAAATCAAGAAAAATATTTTTCTTCCTCCGGTGAAGAATTTTCAGGGCCTCGTTCCCTAAAGCCGTAAAAGCCGTCAACCCCACCTTGTAAAAATCTACCATATCTTTTGTGCGGTCAACCCAGGAAACGAACTTCTTTTTATCTGAAGTATCTAAAGCAAATATGAGTTTACATCTGCCTTCCTTCATTAATTCCCCTTCCTTTGCCTATATCCCAAATGCACCATTAGCGGTCCGGCCGCGTAGGTTACATTTACTCAGTTCTTTTATTATTTTAAGCGAGGCTGAAGGGACAGCTAAATTAGCTGTCCCTATCTCTACAGCGCAGGCTCCGGCTGACAAGAATTCTTTTACGTCTCCGGCCGACATTATCCCGCCGCAGCCTATAACTGATATTTTAACCGCGGGGGATACTTCATACACCGCCCTCAAGGCAACCGGCTTGATGCACGGCCCGCTTAATCCTCCGGTAATATTTCCTAAAACCGGTTTACGCGTTTTTCTGTCCATTGCCATTGCCGGAAGGGTATTAATCAAACATACCGCGTCCGCTCCTGCTTTTTCAGCTGACAGGGATATTTCTTTTAAATTAGGCGAAAAAGATAGTTTGGCAATCAGGGTTTTCCTGGTTAACCCCCGCAAGGCCTTAATAAGATTAAAAGCTTTATTTTTATCGGCAGAGATAAGTTCCCCTTTTATGTTCGGGCAGGATAAGTTCAGCTCAAACCCCGCAATCCTGTATTTATCCAGAGAAGAAATCAACTTCTTCCATTCTCTTAAATTTTCTCCGTATATGCTGATAAAGACTTTCGTTCTCAGCTTTTCAAGGAAAGGGATGTACTCTTTTATGAACACATCCAGTCCGGGATTATTTAACCCGATAGAATTTAAGATGCCAAACCCTAAATCATAGACCCGGGGAGGAAGGTTTCCTTCCCTCGGCAAAAGAGTAATGGTCTTAGGAATAATTCCGCCTAACTCATTTACATCCAGCAGGCTTTTTAATTCCCCGCCGAAGCCGAATGTTCCGGAAGCGGTTATTACCGGATTTTTCAGCGTTGTTTTTCCCATACGAAAAGTTCGTTTCTTTCTTGCCATAGTTATTTCCCCCAAATCATTTTTATTGATAAGAGAAGCATAACTATCCCGAAAATCCTCTTGAGGACCACATCGGGTATTTTTTGCACAAAAGAAGCGCCTATCAGGCCGCCGATAAAAAAGCCCACACATATAAAAGCCGCGATTGACACTTTTACGTTTCCTTCTGAATAATATTTAAGCGCTGCTAATAGGCCTATTGGCGGAATCATAAGGGCTAAAGTCGTCCCCTGCGCCTGGTGCTGGGTTAACCCGAAAATAAAAACCAGAGCAGGGATAACAATTATGCCTCCGCCTATCCCTAAAAATCCGCTGGCAATACCGGCTGCTAACCCTAAAATAATGTAACTTAAAATATTCATGCTTCCTCCTAAATGAGGCCGCAGCTTATGGAGTCCGAAGGACGACATAAGCTGCATGGCCGAATTTATCCCGCTGAGCGCTGGGAAAAGATCGAAGAGGTTTTCCCAGCATCTTCCGCGAAGCAGGACTTCCTTAATAATTGTCAAAAACTCGGCTCAATGCAGAATGTTTTGTATTGCTTCATACCCTGTATTCCGCCCAAAATAAAATAAAGATTTGTCAAATACTTCATCTTACAGAAAGCCGGCCATTTTCTCTTAGGTTCAATCGCAAAACAGGATTGAAAAAACTTAACCGCGGAGGATAAGAATAAAAGTAAATTTACTAAAGAAAAGGCCTTCCAAAAAAGAGAAAAAGGAGATATTACCATAAAAACAATACCGATGGTAAAAAGGAGGGCGAATAGATGCATAAGATGGAAGTTTCCGATATAGATAAATCCCTTCAGCGGGAACCTGAATTTTATCCGGGGATTTTCGGGATACTTGCCCAGAAACTGGAAAACCACCTCCATAAATTTACGGCTGTGGTTTTTAAGCAGGGGCCCGTGCGCCTTTCCATAGGATTTCCATACTTTTAAAAGGGCTTTTAACCCCGCCCTGTGCATATGACTGACTGAAGCTGAAGGGAGAAAATAGAATTTCCATCCTTTTCTGCGGACCCTCAACCCAAAATCCATATCTTCTCCGGTAGGCAAATCCCAAAACTTTCTGCCGGCGGAATCAACCGCTTCTTTCTTGTAAGCGACATTGGCAGTTACAAAGAAATACGCCCTGTGCCCGCAGATTTCCGTGGGAGACTCATCGGTCAATTCGGGGTAATACCCTTCCTGAAGATTGCCGTACCGCCAGGATACGCGGTTAAAGCCAAAAGCTTCACAGAAAATCTCAACTAAATTGTTCTGGTCTACTCTCAGAGTATAAATCTCGCCTCCGACCGCGCCTATTTTTTCATCTTTTTTAAAAATCTCTAAAATCTTGTAAATCCAGTCCTCCACCGGGGCGCAGTCCCCGTCAGTAAAAAAGATGTAGTTTCCCTTTGCCTCCTGTAAAGCCTTTGTCCGGGCAAAACCCGGCGAAGGACAATCGGGGATTTCCACCAGTTTAACAAAAGGTTTTTTTGCCCGGTACTCTTTGATTATCCCGACTGTGCTGTCAGTACTTCCTCCGTCGGCAAAGATCATTTCTAACTTATCCGCGGGGTATTGAACAGCCATAAGGTATTCGAAAGTCTTACCTATAGTCCTTTCGGCATTGCGGACAGGAACAATGATTGAGATAAAGGGGGATTCTTCCATTCTTTTCTCCTAAATGAGGCCACAACTTATGGAGACCGAAGGGCGACATAAGCTGTTCGGCCGAAT
>CAZSRG010000009.1:0-33897 GCA_964609315.1 uncultured Planctomycetia bacterium | reverse complement strand
TTGTGACTATAAGAACCTGGGGCGGGGAAGTATCAGGAAACAAATCAACCGGAGTCTTGAAAAAAGCAACAAGCCCTAAAGCCACAACTAAAAGGCTGGAAGCAATTACAATATAAGGATTCTTTAATGAAGTTTCAGTTATATTCATCTTTTGTTTATAATTTTAACGGGCTCGCCTTCGGCTAATTTCGTCCAGGACAAGTAGGGATTTTTTACTACGGCAGCACCAGGGATTAAATTCTTAGTTTCAACAAATTCATCCGAACTTAAGCCTAAAACAACGGGGTATTTTTCCAGTTTACCTTCCTTAACTATAAATACAAACGGCTTAAGATTAGGCACCTTAGTTATTGAACTTTTAGGAATAACCACAGCATCTTTCTTCTCAGCTATCAGAGCCTTTACCGGCACAAATGCTCCCACATAAAGGCCGCTTTTGTCATTTAGGTAAGCCTCAATGTGCAGAATCTTCCCCTGAGAGATACTGGGGAAAAGATTAGTTATCTTTACCTGCTTTAATTTATCCTTTGCCTTATAGAAAACAGGACATCCCTGTTTAAGAAAAGGGACATCTTCCTGAGGAACATCAAAAGAAAGTTTCAGTTTGCTCCTGTCCTCAACAGTAAACAAAGGTTTACCGGGCGCGGTCAAATCTCCCGCGTCAACAAACCTCTTTGAAACAATCCCGTCATAAGGCGACCTAACATCCGCATAGTTAAGGTTCGCCTGCCAAAACGTTATGTTTTCTTCAGCATTCTTAAGCCTTGCTTTGCTTTGAGCAAAACTATTCTTTGCCCTGTCCCGCTCTTCCTCAGAAACAGCCCCCTGCTTAAACAGATTCTCATCTCTTATGTACTCCTTATTCCAATAATTAAAATTCTCTTTAGCCGAAGATAAACTTTCTTTTGCCGAGTTTAACTTTGCCGAAATATCCTTTTTATCCAATTCAGCTAACAAATCCCCTTTCTTAACAACCGAACCTTCATCAGCCAATACTTTCTCAACTATCGCGCTTATCCTGGTTGAAACTTTTGCCTGGTTTACCGGTTCTACTTCTGCCAAATACTCCTTAAAACTCTTAATGCCCTTTCTTTGAGAGTAAAATACAGACACCAAAACAGGCCTTTGTCCGAAGACCGGGGCTTTAGACAGCTCTTTTCTTTTTTTCAAGATAAAGAATACACCAAGGATAATTAGAATAAATATTACCAACCTTCTACTTTTCATAGTTTTCCTCCCTTATAAAGGGTTATAAACTTTTCTAAAGCCTGCTTCCTTTCTTTAATCCTCTCTATCCATATCTTAAGCAACCGCCTGCCTGAAGGAGTAATCTTGTAATACCTTTTCTTCCTTTTAGTCTTATCTTTCTCCCACAAAGATTTCACAAACCCTTCTTTCTCCATCTTTCTCAATGTCCGGTAAACAGCTCCAATATCAATTGACTCCTGGTGAAATCCTAAGCTCTTTAGGTCTTCTATTAACTGATACCCGTAAGAAGACCCTTTTAACAAAACCAGAAGCAGGCTCGGCTGAATAAACCGCGAAATCCGGTGTAAAGAATAATCACAGCCTTTCTCTTTATCATTCAGTCTCTCTATAAACTTTGCTTTCCTCATAACTCTACGCCCCCTATTACAAAAATCAATTACCCCTCAGCAAGCTGCGGGGCATCAAAGGTTCTTTATAACTCTCTCGCGACAAGTTGAGAGAAATTAATCCATAGATTCTTCGACTCCCTTCGGTCGCTCAGGATCAATACTTCGACTTCGCTCAGCACAAGTTTCGGCTATAGACTTTTTCTTCGAAAAAGCCTAAGTCTCATTGATTAAATTATATATGTTTAAATCATATAACACATACATATATCTGTCAAGCGGAATTTTATTCTTTACGGCAGGGGCATTCATTCAATCATAAAATTTGATAGGCGGCTAATAACTTCTGTAGCTTTGCCCTGGAGGAAGATGTCCGTAATGGTATGCGTATATTTAGACTCTTCTATATTAACTTCTACGACTTTGGCTCCTTTCTCTTTGGCAATTATAGGTATCATTGACGCCGGCTGTATTTCGCCGGTCGTGCCCACAAGCAAAAAGACATCAGCATCTTCCGCCTCTTTCAAAGAAAGGCGATGAGCCATAGAAGGTATTGGTTCTCCGAAAAAAACAAAATCAGGTTTTAATACCCCTTTACATTCCGGACATTTAGGCGGGAGTTCATCTAACATAGCAGGAAGAAACTCAAATCTCAGACCGCAACCTCTGCAAACAAGAGTTTGCGAAGTTCCGTGAAACTCAATAACATTTTTGCTTCCGGCAGCCTGGTGGAGATTGTCTATATTCTGGGTAATTACCGCTTTAATATACCCTTTCTCTTCTAATGCCGCCAAACCAAAATGCGCAGGGTTAGGCTCAGCACCGCTGAAAAACTTGTAGAAAATATCTTTTATAAGCCGCCAGGATTTATCAGGATTAGAATGAAAATAATTTATATCCAGAAAAATCGGGTCAACTTTAGACCACAACCCGTCTTTCCCCCTAAATGGAGGGATACCGCTTTCTACAGAAACCCCCGCTCCGGTAAAAGCGCAGGTATGCTTTGATTTCCTTATAAGCTCTACGGCTTCTTCTATATTAGGCATATTTTATAATAAGCATAGACTTAAAACAAAGTCAAGTTGTATTTGAAACGCTTTCCCGAGTTATCTAATGTAACAAAACTGTTACGGACACTTTTGTTACATTACGGCCTCCTCCAAATGAAATGCAACAAAAGTGTTACGAACAGAAATGTTGCATTCAGGCGTCAACCTTGGTTATTACATAATCAAACTGGCTGTCTAAGAATTTTTCTACGGATTTTGAATGTTGTTTTGAAATATCAATACCTATTTCCCCCATAACTCTAATTGATAGAGAGTTAACTTGGGTAGGTTTAATCCCCGCGCTGAAAACATCAAACTTGTCTCCTGCCAAACGCTTTAAAAACCCTTCAGCCATCTGACTGCGACAGGAATTGCCGGTACATAGAAAAAAAACACGTTCTCTTTCATTTAAGAAATACCTTCAATTCTTCCGGCGGTAAAATCCTGCCGGCGGATTTAACCTCTCCATCAATAACCAACGCTGGCGTTGCCATAATCGCGTATTCGGTTATCTTTGCCAAATCTTCAACCTTAACCACCTCCGCTTCCTTACCTGTCTCTTCTAAAGCCGCTTGTACATTTTCATAAAGCATTTTACATTTCGGGCATCCCATACCAAGAATCTCGATTTTCATAATTCTCCTCCCTTCTCAATAGCGCTCAAAGAGACAGATATATAGGCGACAAGAATTATATTTTCTTAATAAGCATCAATGCGCCAAGAATAATAAAAATAATCCCCGCGGTGTAACGCATAACTTCAGGCTTTATATGTTTCCCGACAAACGCGCCTAAAGAAACCGACAAAATTGTAACCACTAAATAGGCGGAAACAGAAGCTGTCCATATCAATACAGGTTTTCCATATTTTGCGGCCATGCTCATACCTACTAACTGGGTTTTATCCGCCAATTCCGCAAAAAATATCGCCCCAAAAGTCATTGCAAATAATTTCCAAT
Source organism: uncultured Planctomycetia bacterium (assembly GCA_964609315.1). Classification (GTDB taxonomy): domain Bacteria; phylum Omnitrophota; class Gorgyraeia; order Duberdicusellales; family Duberdicusellaceae; genus CAZSRG01. Next base: position 30,294 of record CAZSRG010000009.1, on the reverse strand, counting down.
CCATTAGTTTTCCTCCTTTAAATTAACTTATACCGATAGTAAATCCCGTTAGCCCCGTTAGAAAAAAATTTTTTAACGGGGCGGCGGCTTTCTCTAACGGAATAAAATATCCCGCCCCCATGCATAGCATTAAAACAATTAAAAACACTGCTGATAAAATAATGACGGCCATATCTATATTTTATCCTTTTTTAATCTTCATAACCCGAACACAGGATACAAACATCTTTACCTTCCACCGTAACCCTTAATTTATTTACAAATGTTAACTCGCCGCATTTACCGCAAGGTTTTGCATCAAATATGCCTTTATCTTTTTTCACATCAATACTTTTAATCTCCCCAATATCAAGAAAGTCTTCTTCTGCAAGATTCATTATTTTGTCAACTAATGGATCAATGATCTCAGCCGCGATATCCTGCGGTAGAACACCTTCTTTCCTTTGCTGGACAAATGGAGAATGCAGGGCTTTATCAAAAAAACTCTGGTTTTAATGATATCCTCACAGATTTACCTGCTTTATTATCAATCAGAGTAAATGCCATTTTATTGTAATAAAGTTTTTGGATATTGGACTTCCCATAAGTGCATCCCGTCACCGTCATTATTCCATATAGAAAGCATCCTGCCGCATGGCCTTTTCCTGTTTCAGAAATAACCGTCAGTTCCTTATCTGGAGCACACCCAACACCCAGTTTGTTCATTGCCACCGCACCTGCTCTCAATCCCATGGGCATAGCCAGGCATTTATGCCCGTGTAATTTCAGTCCTAATTCTAAATAATCTTCTGCGTTTACCATTTTACTCCTCCTTTTTTTTACAGCCACTTAAGGCTATAGTTTTGTTTTTATTAGCGAAACTCCTTCGCACGAATCATATTCAAACTGTAAAGTAGAATGATTTATTGAATATTTTTCTTTAAGAATTTGTTCAATTTTATCTTTTAAGCAGCAGCTTTCACTTATTTTTATATCTTTCTCTGTGTTTATATGCGCCTCAAAATAGATGGCTTCTTCAGTCACGCCCCAAACATGGGCATGGTGTATATCCTTTATTCCTTCGATTTTCTCAATATCATTTTGGATATCCTTTAAAACAATCCCCTTAGGTGCATATTGCATCAGTATATGAACGGCATCCATAACAATTAAATACCCCTCTCTGATGACATAAAGACTTATCATCAGTGTCAAAATAGAATCAACCCAAAACACACCAAATAAATACATAAACACAGCACCTATAATTACAGCCAACGATACCACGGCATCAGAAAACAAATGGAAGAAAGCAGAGCGCATATTCATATTGCCGTGCGAATGTCTTTTAAGTAAAAAGGCGCACAAAGAATTCGCCACGAACCCTGCAGAAGCAACAACGATTACGAAGCCGCTATTAATGCTAATGGGATGAAATAAGCGGATAATCGCTTCCTTGAACAGAAAAAAAGAAACAACTATCAAGAGTGAGGCATTAAGTAACGCCGCTAAAATTTCAGCTCTTTTGTAACCAAAAGTCTTAAATTCGGTGTTTTTCTTCCCAGCGAGTTTAAAGGCGATAAAACTGGTTACAAGCGAGAATGTATCAGTAAGATTATGCAAGGCATCGGTAATAAGGGAAAGGCTGCCGGATACAAGACCTCCTATTGCCTGAAAAAAGGTTATCGCTAAATTCAGGATGATAGATATCAAAAGAGTTCTCTTTTTATTATTCGATGATTGTTGAAGCTCCATATGTATGCCTTTATTTAATCTTGCCTTTCTTTTTTAATTCTTCTTTAACCTTACCCCAAATACCTTCTTTTTTTATAGAGATCTCTCACAGATTCAATATCCGGGAAACTTATTGCCTTTCCTAAACAAAGGTTAGCGCAAGAAGTACAGCCAACCACACAATTATAAGATCTGACAACCTTTGGTTTGCCATTAACCCAATCGTAAACATTCCTACCGCAATTCATGCACATACCGCAGCCAACGCATTTACTCTCGTCAACTGTGGGAAACCATTGAACCTTTTCTCTGGGATACCCTTCTAACCAAGCCATTTTATCGCATCCTTTCTACGCCGCAATCATTCCGAAAACTATCCCTGTAACGGTAGCCATTATGACAACCAAGCTCACATATACAACTGTTTTCTTCGTGCCGATAACGCCGCGGATAACCAGCATATTCGGCAGACTTAAGGCGGGACCTGCTAAAAGCAAAGCCAAAGCAGGGCCTTTTCCCATACCGGCTCCAATAAGCCCCTGTAAAATCGGCACCTCGGTAAGTGTGGCAAAATACATGAATGCCCCGACAATAGAAGCGAAGAAATTAGAAAAGAGTGAATTCCCCCCAACAGCTTTTGCTATAATCCAAGAAGGTATAAATCCTTCGTGTCCAGGTCTGCCTAAAAGAAGCCCGGCTACAACCACGCCTGCTAACAATAGAGGCATGATTTGTTTGGCAAAAGTCCAGGAAGCACTTGTCCAATCTTTCAACTCCTGCTTTTTAAACCATGCTGCGAGCATTAAGATTAAAGAAATAAGAAATACCGCGGTGATTACCCACTTGCGGTTGAATATTGTTACCCAAATGCCGGTATCTCCGCTTTGAGGTTTTCCCCAATTAGCAAAGACAAGAACACCAACCATCGAAACAAAATAAACCGTATTTTTCCATAACGGTCTGGCTTCCTCTGCTTCTCCTGGTCGAATATCACCATTTGCCTGCCGATTTTTTTCTTCCTTTATAAATATAAGATGCATTAAAAGGCCTACTACAATACTAAAGACAACCGCTCCTATGGCCCTGGCTAAGCCTAATTGCCATCCTAAGATACGCGCGGTCATAATAATAGCTAATACATTTATTGCCGGGCCTGAATAAAGAAAAGCTGTTGCCGGGCCTAACCCTGCCCCGCATTTATATATACCTGAAAACAATGGCAAAACAGTACAGGAACAAACTGCCAAAATAGTCCCTGACACCGACGCCACGCTGTAGGCAAGAAATTTATTAGACTTTGCCCCGAAGTATTTTATCACTGAAGCCTGGCTCACAAACACAGATATTCCCCCGGCGATAAAGAATGCCGGGACTAAACACAACAGCACATGCTCGCGGGCATACCAGCACACAAGCGCCAAGGCTTCAAAAACAGGATTCCTGAAAGGAATAAGGCCTAAAGGAAAATAGAAACAACCTAAAAAAACCAGAGCTGTAAATAAGAACTTCTTATATTCTTTCATGGTCTTTTATATAGCAATACTGCTATTTATTTTCGGCAAAAATTTTTTCTATTTTTTAGAACAAACTTTACTCCGGTCCGTAATAGACGCTTTTTCTAAATCTTTCTTTACCCGATTATTGTCATTTTCCCAGTTTCTCAAAAGCAAAAGGATCTCCTTTGAATATTCATTCCGGTATCCAAGGTAATAATTTGTCCAAAAACCCTCCTGCTCATAATCAATTAAGCCGGCTTTTTTAAGCTTCTTGAGATGGCGGGAAACACTGGGTTGAGATATACCTAAAACAGAAGCAAGCTCACAAACACACATCTTTTTCTTCTCCAGCATCTTCAATATCCTCAGCCGGTTTATATCAGCGCAAGCCTTTAAAACTCTTTCTAAGTTTTTCATGGTTTTAAACCAAATAGCTATATTGCTATATAGAATAGCGAAAAGGTCAGATCCTGTCAATCATTATTTGATAAAAACCCCGGAGGGATTAACTGATTAGCCTGAAATATCTCTCTCTGCAACAAAAGTGTTACGAACAGAAATGTTACAAAGTTACTTTAAAAACCTTCCGTCATCTTTCTTTTCAGGAAGCTTATGGATTACACTTTTAAGCCAGCCTATTTTATCCGCCTGCCGGACATCAAAATCAGGGACATAAGGCTTTATATCTAAAACCGGCGTCCCGTCAACAATATCTATCTCCTCAACAAAGAGGATGTTTCCCTTTATTCCGGTAAGCCTTACCGTTGAAAGGCCGATGGAATTCGGCCTCTTAGGCGCCCGGGTTGAAAAAACCCCGCGCAGGTGTTCATCCATAAAAGGCCGGACCTTTAAATCATACCCTTTTGATAAATGGAAATGGCAGATTAAAATTATATGAGAAAACCCCTCTAAATCTTTCAGCCCTTCTGAATATTCTTTCTTTACAACAACCTTAGCTTTAACCCCTTTAGCCTCTTTAGGCTGGATAGGCGTCCCTTTTGAAGACTTGAAAGGAGACCGGACTATACCAATCGGATTATAGGAAATTTCACCTGACATTTTTTATACTCCAAACCATCCAGAAACCGGACTCTTATCAAAACCTATACCTGTATGTTTAGCATGGACATACTCAAAAAAACCTTCTTTACCTAAATTCCTGCCGAACCCGCTTTGTTTTACTCCGCCAAAGGGAGTTTTTGCGGACATACGGGCAAAAGTATTTATCCAAACCGTGCCGGCTTCCGCTAAATCTGCTATTTCTTTTGCTTTCCGCAGGTCTTTAGTCCACAACTGAAGGACTAAACCTGTAGGGTTGTTGTCTATTATTTTCTGCAAATTATTCCTGTCTTTAAACTTTGTTATAAGAATCACCGGCCCGAAGAATTCTTCATAAACAGGCTCATCAACTTCAATTATAGTCGGAGGGTAAAAATAACCTTTACCTTTTATAATATCTCCGCCAAAGAGGATCTTTGCCCCTTTTTCAACAAGCGCTTTTACCCGTTTATCCAGATCAACTAACTGTTCTTTTGAAATGACCGCTCCCATACCGGTTAAAGGATCAAAAGGATTTCCTGTCTTTATTTTTTTAGACGATTCAACTACCTTTTCAACAAATTTACCGTATATACTTTCCTCTACAACAACCATACTCGTCCCGATACACATCTGGCCCTGTTTCATAAAAGAAGAACCTAAAATGTTCTGGTTAGCTTCCTCTAAATCGGCATCGGAAAACACGGCAAAAATGTTTGATCCTCCCAATTCACAGATTATTTTCTTAGGTTTTCTTGATGAAGCTTCTACAACTTTTCTTAAGGTTCTTAGCGAGCCCGTAAAAGAGATTAAATCTATTTCCTCCCCGGCTAAAGCTTTTCCTATTGTCCCGCCTTCACCGGTTATTACATTTATAAGCCCAACAGGCAGGCCTTCTTTATCCAGGAGTTCCGTAAGTTTCAGCATAGAAAGGCTGGCCTGTTCTGAAGGCTTAATTATCACGGCATTCCCTCCAGCTATTGCCGCGGCAGAGCTGAACCCGAAAATCATAAGAGGTGTATTGTAAGGAAGGTATATCCCGCATACCCCGTAAGGAATATATGTAATTACATCCTCACCTGAAGAATCTCTCTGCGTTCTTTCCTCCAGACTCTCCAAAAAAGAAGCATAATACTCAAACGCGTCAGCAGCTAAAGGGACATCCACAAACAAGCTTTCTTTTAAAGGTTTGCCGACATCCTTACTCTCTAAATCCGCTAATTCCTGTAAATTATCAAGGATGGCTTTTTTAATCTGGCGCAGGAGTTTCGCCCGCTCTTTAAAGCTTTTACGCGCAAATTCTCTGTAAGCAATCCTGGCGGAAATTATCGCGGTCTTTAAATCCCCAGGCGTTGTCTCAAAAATCCTGCCTATTGTTTCTTCTATAGCGGGATTTATACATGCAATTTCTCTTCCGCTCTTCTTAAACTCTCCTCCTATATAATATCTATATTCCTGCATCTCCCCCCCCTTTTTCAATGTGGGACGTCGGACGTCTCACATTAACTACCTGCGTTTCTCAAAAAACTTTAACCAATTCACAAAGAAACTTTTGTACCCCTCATATTTATCAAAGATTCTTGTTAAGAATTCTCTTTCAGTTACTGAAGGAAAATTGTTTTTTCCTAAATAATCTAAGTGACTTGACCACCTGTATCCTTCCAAAAATTGGACAGCTTCCTCTACCTCAATAGAAGTTAATTTATCTTCTTTCCAATTTGACCTCCATAACTTCAAAGGATTAGCATGTATATAGCAAACTTCCTGCAAAAGATGACTGTCAGATTCTATTTTTACTTTTTTATACCTTCCTTGAAAAAGGTATCCGCTCCTTCTATGCTTTTCATTAAAAGCTCTCGCGTACCCTCCATGTAATTTCTTCATAAACAAGGAAATCCTTCCTGATTTCTCCTCTTCACATAACAAATGGTGATGATTAGGCATAAGGCAAAAGGCCAATAATTTTACTAATTTAACCCTCTGCCTGGCTTTACTTTCTTTTTTTATCCGAGAAAATTCAGAAGCAGGATTTTCATCATTAAATTCATAAAGGTCGTGAACAAATCTAATCCTATCAGAATTATCTACAAATATTTCCCGTTTTTCTACTCCTCTATTAAATATGTGATAAAACCCTGTTATCATACTTGACTAATCTAATTTATGTGGGACGTCCGACGTCCCACATTGGATTAAAAAGTATATTTCACTTCAGCTGAAATTTGGTCGTCATTGTGAAACTGGCCGTTTGAGCCATAAGCTGGACCCCAGAAATGACAATAACCGCCTGTAAGCCAGAGGTTATCTCTCAATTCATACTTGGTTTTAAAAGAAATCCTTCCGTCATTATCATCGCCGTAAATTACAAGGACTTCCGGCTTTACCCTTTCGTGCATAAAGTCGGTCGCTATTTTCAAAGTCAGGTAGCTCTCCACTTTATCCATGAGCCCGTAGGTATAACTATTCAGCGCCTGGGTTCCTTTAAATGTTTTTTGATTATGAATAAACTGGGCAAACTGAAGAGAAAAAAGCCAGTTGGTAAAGTAAGACTTATCGAACCCTAAGACATAGGTACATTTATCGCTTTTTTCGGTATAGCTTCTATGCCCCTGTGTCCCGTAATAAGTCGGCTCATTGTGCAAAAAAGCAAACTCGCCTCTTATAGTCAAACCTTCAAATAAGCCTAGATTAGTAATTGATTTGTTAAAGGAGAAACCTATTATCTGCATAAGTTTATGCCGTCGGGAAACAACATAATTGCCGATAGAACCAAACATAGACGTAAAAGAATCCGTATAGGTATAAGCGCTGGTACTATAGCCATAAAGCCAGTTTAAAGTATAGTCCACTCCTCCTAACATAGAACGCCATCTTAACCCGATACGGGAATTCTTAAGCTTTGTGGAAGGCCTGTAAATTGTCGTAGATGCTGTGCCGCCGGAACCGGAATTAATCCCTTTAAATGTTTCCCAATCATTAACCGCCTTAAAGGCAAATGTGTCATTCGCCGAAGCGGAACGCGATGCTTCAAAATCAGGAATAAATAAGAATTGCAGAGTTGAGTTAAGCCGCGGGGAGTATTCTACTTTTGCCATCCAGAGAGGAATTCTTATATTGGCAAAATCCGGAAGCCAATACCGCGTTAAATCAAAAGGCATAACCCTATCTAAAAAAGGCAGGCCGTCTGCCTGCCCCCAGACTACCTGCTGTTTACCTAAACGCAGATCCAGATGGTCCGAAGTGAAATCTAAATAGCAGTCTCTCAGCCATTCTGTCCGCTGAGTATGCCCCATCTTTTCCTGATTTTTATCAAAGACTCCGCCTCTTATGCTGTAAGCGGGATCATAGGAGTACCGCGGATGGACAAAAAGCGCCCAGTCTTCAGAAAGTTTGTACTGCCCTTCTAAATCAATGGTGTCTCTAAAAGAAGATAAGAACTGATGAGAATTATCATTGTTAGTTTTAACCCAAATCTCGGTTTTTAAATATCCCGAATATTCAAAATTATCCCCAATCTGAGCGGCAAAAGCGCTTATAGGAAAAATTAGAAACAGAAATAAAAATTTTTTCATTCTTGCCTCCATTTTTGAACCGCCGGCTATCCAGTATCTATCAACTTACCACCTCGACCGCATTAGAGCTTTAACCGTAAAGTTATACTCGCTAATTTGCTGGTCATATTTTGTATCTCTCATCAAGATGTCCGTGCGGTGGCCGGTTCTCAAATCTTTACATTCCAAAACGATCTGCATAGGATACTTCTTATCTCCTAAATCTTCCCAAACCCATTTCCTGAAAAGCGTCTTGAACATCTTCCCGCTTTTGTCGTAGTATTCATCAAAGATATTTCCTCCGGTATCTTTATCAACCCAGATGATTCTCTTTGAATAATACCAATGAGACTTAACCGGTTTAGCTTCAATAACAAAGCAGGGTTCTCCTTTATATTCAATCCCGCCTGTCTGCTCAAACTTGTATCCTTGAAAATCTTTTTCGCCGGTAAGTTTATAAGTTTCATCTTCAAACCTGCGGGTAGAAACTTCTTCTACTGTAATATCCGACCCCATAAAAGCATCGTCATTCTGAGAAGCGGATATCTTCCTGACTTTCTTAAGAGACGGTATCCAAAGCCATACATCCTGCTCTCTTTGGTAATTCTCGTATGTCCAGGTTAAAACAGCTAAGCCTTTAAGTTCCGTAGGATAAGTAAAAGCCACTACATCTTTATAAGCGATCCCGTCTTCTCCTGCTTTAGTAATCCTCATCCTTTTCCATACTCTCTTGCGGGTAAAACCCGAAGCGTCAACATACAAAACATCCCCTGTCTGCTGATAATCGTGTGAAAACAAAGAATATTTGTTGTGATAAACAATACGCATAATATCATCGGCACTCATACCTTCTTTTAGAGAATAAAGTTTATAATACTCAAGCCCTTCAGCATATACCCCAAAAGAAAAAACACTCAAACATAAAAACAGCACCAACTTTTTCATATGAACACCTCTCTGATTTTAATTAACCGGGAAAAGCTGTACCCTAAAGGCAGGCTTCGCACTTGAGAGCGCAAAATGCTCATAACGCCCGGCAGCCTAAATAGTTGCATTAAACAGAAGCCGTACTAAAAAGGACACAGCATTTTCCCTTAGGTAACCCCGATCTTTTATCCTTATCCCCTCGCAAGCACAAGCCAGCACAATCCATATTTTCCAATGGAAAATATGGGGTCGGCCCTATACCCTTACAGGCACAGGAGGGTAAATAATGCTAACCGCATTATTTGGGTTAATGGAAAAATGTTCCTATATTGTAACCTAAAGGGCACAAACTGTCCATCACATACCAGCTTCCCTATTATCGGCCTCTTTCTACCTTCGTTTCTTAATCTGTTTACCCGTTTTGCCAAACAGAAATACTGGTTTTATCCACCAAACAAACACAGGAATTATGACAAGTGAAATTGTCATATTCAGGACAAGAGAAATACAAAGTGCCATCCCCAGCCTTGCCTGAAAAAGAATAGGAGAAAGAATCCAAACAAAAATACCTAAGGCCACGATTGAACCGCTGAAAAATACGGCTTTGCCGCTTGTAACTAATGTATAATGAAGAATATTTTTGTAAGTCTTTCTTTTCTGGCGCATCTCATCAAAAAGGCGCGCTAATATATAAATGCCGTAGTTTATCCCCAATCCTTCACTCAGAGAAACCAAAGGCAGCATCTCAGTATTAATAGAAATACCCATAAATCCAAAAAGAGCAAAAATAATCAAGTTACTGAAAACAAGAGGAAAAAGCAAGAACCACCCTGCAGTAAAAGAACGGTAAATAAAACTGACATAGAAAAAGATAAGCATAGAAATAAACAAAGCGTTGGGTATAATTGTTTTCCTTATAATATCATTGACTGCATAGAGGATTCCAATATCTCCCCCTGCAAAAGAAAACTTTATATCTTTAAATCTATGTTTCTTGAAAAACTCCCTTGTTTTCTCCACAACAAAAGAGACTGTGTTTGATTGGTGGTCACGTAAATCAAACTTGACATTGCACATCTTTTCATCCCTGCTTATCAAGTGATCATAATCAGAAGGGAAACCGGACAAAGTATAAAGAAACCAATACTGAGCTACGGCATCATCTCTATCCGGGACTTTAAAATATTCCCTCCGGCCGTCAAACATAAACATATTCAGTGCTTTCACCGAATTAACAATTGAAAGAGAAGACCCCGCCTGAGAAACTTCTTTAAGCACATAATTCTGAAACGAATCTATATTTCTTAATTTACTTGTTTTAAGCAAAGAAGAAGGCGACTCTACAAAAACATAGTACGAACTCGTTCCTCCAAAGTTACTGTTTATGAACGACTCGGCTTTATTATACTCACTGCCGGGATAGAGATAACTTGTCCCTTTTGTATTATCTCCAATTTTAACTTTTGTTATGCCTAAAAAAGAAACCAATCCAGCTATTATAAAAGCGGATATCAAAACAGTTCCTGCTTTTTTATTCAAAGAAAAAACGCTTATTTTTGAAAGCAGATTATCAATCCAAAGATGCTGCTCCTCCTTCTTAACCACCAATATTTTTGGCCGGTGAAGAAATGAAAGCACACAGGGAGTAAACATAAATGAAGTAAAAAAGTTGGCGAATATCCCAAAACTGCTGGCTAAAGCCATACTTTTTATAGTAGAAAGCGGAACCGCCATCAAAGAAAGGAACCCAAACCCATCAGTAAGCACGCAGGCAATTCCGGGAAGAAAAAGATGCGCCATAGTATTCACTACTGCGTGTTTACTCTTCATTTCCGACCCCCGCATCTCTTCATAGTAGCGTTTAAGAGTATGAACAGAATGGCTGATACCTAAGGAAAGCACGATAAAAGGGACTAAAATAGTAGCGGGGTCAAGTCTTAACCCTAAAAGTTTCATTGCCCCCATTCCCCATAAAGTCGCCATAGAAGAATCTAAAATAGGAAGTATTACCCCCCGCCGGGAACGAAAAGTCAAAAAGAGTATCAAAAGAATCACCCCAAAACTCATGATAAGAATTTTCAACATAGAAGGAAGGTAAAAATTAAGCCATCCTTCTAACATCGGACGGCCGGCGATATAAATCTTCGTATTTTTATCTTCATACTTCTTTCTAAGTTTTTGCAGAACAGAAAATATATAAGACGTCTTGGCCTTTGAAAAAAAATCCGCCTGAATGAAAGTGGATTTGAAATCTTTTGAAACCATCCTCCCGTAAACATTGGGGTCCATTTTAATATTCGCCCTGAGTTCATCCATTCCTTCCCTGCTTTCAGGAGGAGCCCTCAAAAGCCTTTCCACAAAGAAACCTTCTTTATCAGCTACAACATGCTTTATGTGACGGCTGGCTATAGAATTAACCCTGGATATATTTACTCCGTCGACAAGGTATAAATCTTCAGTCAGAGAAACAACCTTCTCCAGAAAATCCCGGTTAAAGATATTTCCCCGCTTAACTTTAAGAGCGATTGAAACCTGATTCAGCCCGCCAAAAACCCCGGTAAGCCTGTGCTGAACTTCAACAAAAGGATGTTTTTGAGGAAGAAAATCCTCAAGATGGGTTTCTACCTTAATATTCCTGAGGACGCCGGCAAAAAACAGGGTTATAATAACAAAAGCAAGAATAACATATACTCTCAAATGGATAATCTTTCTTGCTAACTGATACTGCCAACTAGTTGACAATCCTCGAATACTCATACTTCAACCTCTTCATTATCGAGGCTTAGCCTCAATAATTCACCTAATTCACCTGCTCCAATAACAACTTCCTATATTTAACAATATCTTTTTGAGTATAGAGAGTTATAAATTCTTTATACTTTTCATAACCTCCCATAATCTCCAATATTAAATCTCTATCTGTAACTGAAGGAAAGCTTTTCTTCCCCACATAATCCAGATAACTTGACCATCGGTAATTATCTAAAAAATCATCCACTTCCTGCCAATTGCTAATTCCTTTGTCTTTCCATCCCGTATCTACAATTTCTACAGGATTTAGATGAATATACCGCGATAGATGAAGAAGATATTCATCAGTATCAATATTTATACACTTAAAAGGGCCTTCAAAAAGCCTTCCTGTCCTTTTGTATTTCTGGTTAAAATACAAAACATAACCAGTTCCTACTTTCAGCATAAACTTACTAATACCTCCATCAACAAGTTGTTTGACAAGCAAATGATAATGATTAGGCATAAAACAAAAACATAATACCTCTACCAATTTTTCTCTATTTTTTTCCCCAACCAAATCACAATTAAGAATATCATCGTCAGAAAAAGAATTATGTCCAAACTTATAGTTCAAATTTATAGTTGCGGCTGTATCATTAAACTCATACAGACAATGGACAAAACGATAATAATCCTGTTTATCTAAAAAAACTATCCTCTTATCTATTCCCCGATTATAAATATGATAGTAGTTATTATTTATTAACTTTATCTTCCTGCTCATAATATAATCCTACTGTCGAACCCCTATCGAGGCTTAGCCTCGATATTTTTACGAGACAGGCGCTTGTTCCCAAAGATTAAAAGTCCTAACCATCACCGGGTACCATTTACTCATTTTAGCAAAGTCACCTTTAGTTTTTACTTTGCCCTGAGTCAAAGCCACAAAAGGGTCAATCTCACGATTAAACACTCTTTTCAGGATATCTGTTTTTCCGATAATTACATATTCGGCATCATCGGTGTCCTCCGCTTTCTCAATTTTGCCGTCCTTGTAATAAAAACAAACCGCTTCCTGCGTATCCTGGTTTTTGACCGCTAAAGTAGTAGTAAGCCTGTATTTTTTCCCTAAACTTTGAGCTTCTTCATCATTGTTTACTATCTCAACTAAAGCGTTAATATGTTCTGAAGAAAGAAGTTTGAAAGTCCCGGTATTTTTTTCTTTAGGCTTGGATTCTTCTTTGCTTTTATCGGGCAAACGCAAGTTTTTAGTATAAAAACCCACTCTGCATTGTTCTTCCAATAATTCTATTAAAGAAAAGGTCTCTTTGAAATCCTCTCCGGTAGATACAACTCCGTGCCTTTTTAGTACCGCTATTTTGCTTGTTTCTAAAGCGGACAAAACAGGCTTTACATCAGTTACTGTCGGGGTATTCTGCTCTATTACAGGAACTTTCCCCAAATAAAACTCCGATTCGAAAGAGAATATATCTAAAGAAGAAAAATAATTAAAAAAGGCCGTGGTTAACGGCGAATGAGAATGGAGAATCACTTTTACTTCCGGGAATTTCCGGTAAATAGAAAGGTGTAAATCTTTCTCTGAAGTTATTTCCCCTTCTCCTCCTAAAACTTTGCCGTTTAAGTCCACAAGCAGGATGCCTTCTTTAGTTAACTCTCCTAAATAAGTATCGTGGCCGGTTATCAAGACTTTATTCTCTCCCTCTCTTGCTGAAACATTACCGCTTCTAACAGTAACAAATCCTCTTTCATTCAGTTTCCGGGACCAATAAATTATTTCTTCCTTCATTTTCTTTAAATCCATCTTCCTCTCCTTTATCCCTCTATGGTTTCATAAGCCGGATGCCCTATTAGCCCTTTCTTAACGACCTTTTTCCCATCCAAAGTCCCGGCATCCTTATCTAAAAAACCCTCTAAATCGACTTCCCCCTCCTGAAGAAGTTTAACCGGAATATGGTGAATCCTCGCTAAAAGCCATACATACAGGCTTCCGCTTAGGCCTTTTATTACACCATCTTGTTTTTCACAAAACAGAACCGCTTCTCTTACCGCTTTTTTGTACAAAAGATGCCCAATCGTATTGTCTGTGCAATAAGTAAATCTCAACTTAGCTTCTTCTATTAAAGGCTTATTATGCTTTAATCCTAAAAGATACGGCCTGTTTTCACAAATAATCACCTGCCGTCTTTGAAACCGCAAGTACTCTACCCCCTCTTTAGAAACAGGGCCCCAGATTAAGACTGCCTTATCTATATTCATAAACTCATCTCTAATTCTACGGGCTCAGTTATGTATTCTTTAGTCACAGCATCAAAAGAAGGGTAAAAAGACGGGCAGAGATACTTTCCCTTTTCTAAAAACATAAATATTTCCTCTTCCGGACGTTCTTCTATTTCTACTGATTCTATATCTATATCCAAAGGGTATTGGATTAAAGGATAAAAGGGGATATTGAAATGTTTGGCCAAAACCGCTAAAGCGTAAGTCCCGGTTTTATTTATTATACCGCCCCGCTTAGACGCCCTGTCCGCCCCAGTTACAATTACAGTTATTTTCTTCTCTTTCATTAGAATTCCCGCTTGATTATCACAAATTAATTTACAGGGAATATCTTCCCTGCTAAGTTCCCAAAAAGTAAGCCTGCTCCCCTGAAGATAAGGCCGGGTTTCACTCACGTAAAAAGAAACTTCTTTGCCTTTGCTCTTCATAGCAAAGTAAAGATAAATTAATTCTCCGTTTATATTGCAGATAGTAAGAATCTTACTCAAATCAGGCAACATCTCCGCAAGCCTCTCCGCGCGTTGTTTTCTGGCGGCATCAAACTTAGCAACAAACATCTCTACTGACTTCCTGGTATCTTTCGTAAAGTTATTTATTCTTTTAAGTATCTCAGAAATGGTAATGAAATCAAAAGTGGGCCTTTCTTTTTTAAACTTCTCAGCAATCAAGTTGAAATCTTTGCCCTCAGCAAAAAGCAGACAAGAATAAAAGAATAAAAGAACCTGCCCTAAAGAACGGGTTTTCATTTCTTTCAAAACCCAGAGCGCTTTTTCTAAATCCCGGACCTCTATATACTCCTCTTCAAAAGGTAGGATGGTCTCATCTAAGACAATTATAGAACTATTTTTAAGTGTGACCGGAAAGAGTAAGGGGCTTTTGGCTGGATAATCCATTCTAATCCCTGGCAACAAGGTCCCTGTAACCGGAAAGGATATCTGAACTAATGCCCCCCGGCTTTCCTGAACCTATTGATTTTCCTTCTACTTCTACTAAAGGCATAACTTCCATTAAAGAGCTGGTAAGACAAGCCTCATCCGAATTTAACAGGCCTTCCAATTGAAACTCACCTTCTTCTAATCTATAACCCTGGGATTTTATTGTTTCTATCGCCTTTACGCGGGTAATCCCGTTAAGTATTCCGCATTCTAAAGAAGGAGTAAATAGGGTTTTACCTTTTATGAAAAATAAGTTAGTGCGGCTTCCTTCAGCCAAGAATCCCTTTTCGTTTAAAAAAATCGCTTCTTCAACGCCTTTATCCTGGGCAATTTTCCATGCATAGCGGCTGTCTAAATAACTTATCGGCTTTATGCCGCATAAAGGGTGCCGGGAATTTTTAGCAATGGGTGAGACTACAGCCTTAAACCCTTTTTTATAGTCCTCGTCCGTGTAATACTTAAAATCCGCGGTATATATCATGACGCCGGTTGATTTTCTTTTCTTAAATACGGTTATCCGACAATAAGCATTAGTTAAATTGTTTTCTTCTAAAAGCCGTGAAATCTCTTTCTTGAAATCTATACCCGGAAATTCTAAGAATATTCTCTCACAGCCCTGTCGCAGCCTCTTGATGTGCTCACTTAGAAACGCGGGCTTTTTGTTATAAACCCTTAAAGTCTCAAACACACCCCATCCGAACAAAAATCCCGGCTCTAATAGATCTTTAATTAAACTATCCTCTGTCAATCCGCCGTCTAAAAACACCTTCATAATCCTAACACTCCCAAGAAATTCTCAATCATGATTCTTTCTGTCGCTTCGCTATTTAAGAAATCCAGGGCTTTAAGCTGAGCTGAAATATCTCTGTTTGCCGGATAATCCGAACCGAAAATAATATGTTCTCCGCCAAAGAACTCAACAGCTGTCCGAACCATAGATTCTGACTTTATCCCCGATAAATCAACATAAGCTTGTTTCATAATAGAAGAAGGGGTATCGCCTAAATCCTTTACCATACCCCTGCTTTTTAACATCTGATAGACACCGTCAAACCTGTCTTTTAAAAAAGGCGCCACTCCGGATAGAGAAGAAAACACCACCCTAAGATTGGTAAAATCCCTAAAAACACCTTCCATCATAAACAGTCCTAAACACATTGATACGTCAAAGCTGTACTCAAAGACCGGCATAAGCAGAGGGTCTTTAACCCTTTCAAACCCTATGGGGTTTATAATCTGGGGATGAATAAACACAGACAACCTGTATTTCTCCGCAAACCCCAAAACATCCCTGAACTTATCTACAATGAACTTTCCTTCATGGCTTGAAGGAAGACTTATACTTCTAAATCCTTTGCTCTTTAACCCTGATAAAAACCCTTCAGCAATCTCACCTTCCAAAGGGACTAAAGCAGAACCTATAATCCGACCCTGTCCCTCCTCCATAAAAGCAAGGATTTCTCGGTTATACTTCTCCGCTAAATCCTGCCATCCTATTTTCAGATAAGCATCAGTAGAAGGATAAACAATATGCGCTTTGGCAATGTTGTTTTCATCCAGAAACCGAGTGAAGGCTTGTTTATCACTCCATACTCCTTTGAAAAAAGAAGTATGTTTGCCTATGCTTTCGGGAATAAAGTGAGCGTGAAAATCGTTTATCATAATAGTACTCAAGTAACAAGGACTCAGGAAACAAGTGACAAGGGCTCAAGAGAAAAGTACAACCCCTGCCTGCCACCCAAATGCAACAAAACTGTTCGTAACGGTTTTGTTGCATTTGTAGTAAGCTGAGACGCTGGCGCTTTTTAAATGTGTTTTTCGCCTTTAACAGCGCCTTCTTCCCATTTGGTCACTCCTTTCATAACATCCTGAAAACAGAGCTTTGCCAAAGGGTCAAAATTGCTGGTCATAATCCTCTGAACCCTGCCGGGCTTGGAAAAGAATTCTCTCATACACCATGAACCAAGCCTGCCGTAATCCTCAACTGAAAGGTGTTTTGTATCCATTACCGGATGGAGAAAATCCCATTCACGGAAATCTATCTTTTTAGGATCAATCTCCCCTCTTTTCATCCGCTGCCTCCATATAGGAGAATTAGGCGCCGGAGTAACATAACCTATCCAGAGAATATCAGGGTCAACCTGGTCGGTAAATTCAAAACGCTGTTTGATTATCTGTTCGGTATCATCGTCAAACCCCATCATAATATCAGCTACAATGGCAATATCCTGGGCGCGAAGAATGTCTATCGTCTTTTTAATCTGGTCTATCGTTATGCCCTTTGCTATCTTCTTCAATTCATCCGGTGTCGTTACTTCTATTCCAAAGACCCCCATAAACATTCCGGACTCTTTCATCAAAGGCAGTATCTTTTCACAGTTAACCCAGTCAACAGCCCTGCCTAAAGAAACCCATTTGATAGGATTCTTGCTCTCAATCTTCATCCTGCAGAATTTTTCAACTCTGTCGGGAGTAACATTGAAATTGTCGTCCTGAATAACTACTACTTTGACTCCATATTTCTCATGCAGAAGATTGAGTTCCTCTATTACCCGTTCAGGAGATTTCGCCCTCCATTTCAAGAAATCGTTGGGGCTTCTGGGATCATACTGATCCCATTCATAACAAAAAGTACAGGCCGAAGGGCACCCCCTGGAAGTTACCATCTCTACAAAAGGCTTCCAATAAGTATGTCCTACATATTCTTTCATAGGAAATAAATCATAAGCCGGCAGAGGCAAACTGTCCAAATCCATAAGCAGAGGCCTGTGCGGTCCTAATACCGGTTTTCCGTCCACACGAACAGCTACACCGGGAATATCTTTAACAACCGCGCCTGTGTCAATACCCTTAATTAAATCATAAAAAGCTTCCTCTTCTCCCATAACAACATAATCAATAGCAGGGTTTTCTTCCAATGTATCCACCGGCATTGAAGAATACCATAATCCGCCCACAATAACCTTCGTTTCAGGCAAAACTTGTTTTACCCGCACAGCTGTTTCATTAAAATGCCAAATCTCTCCAAACCCTACTGAACAATGTATCATATCGCCTAATACTACAACATCAGGCGCTTTCTCTTTTACCTTCTCTCCTACCTCATCTAAAGAAACACCTAAAACCGTACAATCTAAAACTTCAACATTCTCATATCCTTTTTCCCTAACAAAAGCCGCCCAATGCGCATACAACTGGTTAGGAGCAAAATGCTCTCCGTGAGTAGCCCAAGCTCCGATCTTCGGCATAACGAATAGAATCTTCATAATTCGGCCTCCTTCTTAATTTAGGAATATTGTTACATCTGAAGCATCTTATCACCAACCAACCAGTTCACCGGTTCACCAGTCAACTTGTCATTTCTCCGGATGATTTTGCTTAAAAGGTATTACCGGTTTTGTCCAGGGCGTCTGCTGATTAATTACCGCTAACTCTAAGGGGCATACATTCTGAGGCTGTTTTAAAGCAAACAGTATTGTATCGGCAATAACAACCGGTTCAACTAAGCGGCTGTTTTGTTCTTCCGAAACATCTTTAAGCCTGTTAGTCAAAGGTGTCCTGGTAACTCCGGGAAAGAGAGAAGTAACTTTTATTCCGAAATCCCGCATCTCCCAGAAAAGCCCTTTGGCAAAAGAGCGTAAAGCCACTTTTAAAGAAGTATAAACAATAAAATTCCTCGGCGGAGGGTCAACCATAACCGAGCCGCTGCTGATATTCACAATATGACCTCCTTTAGCTTCTTTCATATGATTTACTACCAGCCGAGAAAGCATAACATAACTGTAATAATTCGTGTATATGACTTTTTCAATATCCTCTAAAGGCTGTTCCCAAAAAGGATGCTGACTGGATACTCCCGCTCCGTTGATTAAAATGTCTATCCTGGAAAATCTGTTTAAAGCTGAACTGACAAGGTTTTCCAGATCGGATTTCTTAGTAACATCGCAAACAACAGAAAGGACATCCGTTTTATCTTTAAATTCCTCTTTTAAAGAATCAAGTATCTCTTTTCTCCTTCCGGCTAAGACTAACTTAATCTTTTCTCCGGCAAGTTTCTTTACTACTTCTTTACCTATTCCTCCGGTAGCTCCGGTAACTATGGCAGTTTTACCTTCAAGACTCATAAATCATCCTCCTCTCTCTAATTGGGGACGGGTTCACATTTCTGGCAAGGAAGCCTCGTTCCCTATCGCCAACTTTTTTCTTAAAAACAATGCCAAGACTAAAAGAGATACCCCTACAAATACAAAGTGGTTCTTAAAACCCATTAAAGATATTGATTTCCCGCCCAGGAAAGCGCCTAATCCCGCGCTAACAAACCTTAAAGAACTGTTAAGGCCGGAAGCGTCTCTTAGAAATTTGTCCGGGAGGCCGGTCAAGAAAACAGATAACCCTATATGGTTAAAAGCCCAGCCCATCCCCCAAAGAAAAATAAAATAAAAGATATACTCAGGCTTATGTACAAAGAACAGAAAAACGATAAACAAATACATACTGAACAACCCCCATGATGCCACTTTAGAAGGCCCGAAACGGGCAGACAAAAATCCTCCTATACTCTCCGAGAACATAGCTATTAAAGCCGATAAAGCGAAGAGCATGCTTATTGAAAACTGGCTTAAAGAAAACTCTTTAAAGAGATAAACCCCAAACCACTGCTGTATGCTGTGGTAAAACAAACTGCCGAAGAAGATAAAGAAAAACAGAGTCAAAGACGCCTTATCCTTGAAAGTTTCTATGTAGCTTATTTTAAACTTCCCCCTGTAATCAAATCTCTCTAAAAAGAAAAAGGATAAAATAAAAACAACTATACCCAACAGAGAAGGAATTAAGTATATAACCCGCCAAAAAAACACCCCGCTTAAAAACAAACCGCAGAGAGAAGATAAGTAAGACACAGAAAAGAATATCCCCGCATGCTTAGCTTTATCTTTGGGAGATAGTTCTTTCCCGATAATTATTAATGATAGGGGAGCGAAACAAGAACCGAAAATACCCATCCCCAGCCTCCCCCAGCAGGCGAAAGATAAATTAGGAGCTATCCCAACAATAAAAGCAGATAGAGAAAACATCGATAAACATGCTAAAAGGATATTCTTTACAAAAACTTTTCTGGTAAGAGGAGCCCAGATAAGCGCGAATATACCGTAAGGAAGCATATACATCCAAACCAGCCTTCCCGCGGGAATAAGTTTTCTGCCAAAGAACCCGGCTATTGAAGGAATCAGCGCCGCAGTTGCCGCAACGCTGAAAGATAAAATAAAAGCCATCCCGCAAAGAAGGGGAAAAGACCGTTTACTCATTTTCTATTATATCCTTAAACCTTTTCAAATTATCCTGAGAATGTTTGTTTATCATTCCTTCAACCTGGCTATCGGTAAACTTCGCGGTTTTGTCCATTTTGAAATCCTGTATCCAGGTCATCTCAGTACCTCCCCCCACTTCCCGGTAAAGCCAGATTATCTTCATATACTCAAAGGGAAACATAGGTTCTATCTTAGAAGCATAGGTAAACTTATCATCTTTAAACAGAAGGCGGTAGGATTTCCAGCTATTTCCGTTTTGATGGGTAAGCTTAAAGATTATTTTGTTCCCGTCTTTTTCCAGAACTTCGGAACCGGTATATTCATCAAAGAACTCTTTCCATCGGGAGATGTCGTTGCTTGAATCAAAAACCTTGTCATAGGAAGCATTAATTACTATTGAGTTAACTGTATGCGCCACGATTACCTCCTTTTTTTGGGGACGGGTTCACATTTTCGCGTATTTTCGAAATGTGAACCCGTCCCCGATTACCTGATTATTCCAACGGCGCGGGTCCAGGCGGCTCCGGTTTTCCTTATCCTCACAGGAAAACAGCTAATCTTAAAACCTGAATCAGGCAAAGAACCTAAATTAGCAAGCCTTTCAATATGAATAAATTCTCTTTTCCTGCCGTGGAAATGCGCCGGCCAAAGAATAGACGGATCTTTCTTATCTAAAAACTCCTTCATCATATATTTATACGGTCTGTCTATACTCATAGTATCAACACCGAAAATCTTTATTCCCCTGTCTAAAAGAAAATCTATAGCGGAAATATCTATCCCCAAATAATCCGAGAAATATTCAGGCTTGCCGAAAAGTTTATCAGAACCTGTCCAGATTAAGACAATGTCCATAGGCTTAAGTGAATAATTTATTTTCTTAAGGGCAGAATCAATATCATCTGAAGTTATCACCTGGCCGGGCTTCTTAAAGGTAAAGTCCAGCCTGACTCCGTCATTATAACACCACTCTAAAGGTATCTCATCAGCTGTTTTTGAAGGCTTCCCTTCAGATAAGCTCCCGTAATGGAAAGAATAATCAAGATGCGTCCCGCTGTGAACTGAGGAATAAACCATCTCTAACGATAAAAACTCCTCATCGGGCAGGTCTTCTTTTCTTATAATTCTTACTCCCTTTAAATAGTCTGATTCTCCCTGCTTAGTCCGGCACATTATGGTCTTGTTAAGTTTTTCAACCCCCTCTTTATGGGAAATCCTATCAATCCTAAGAGGATGAACCTCAAAGGCGGTATCATCAATCGGCAGGCTTAAATCGATTATCTTCATTATCCCTGTTTCTTTTTCTCTATGACTGCTGTAATTTCCAAAGGCGTAGAATTCTTGGTTATTTCATTAGATTCAAAGGCTACCCCGAAATGTTTGCTTAAAGATACCGTAAGCTCAACCATTTCGGTAGAGTCAACTCCCACCGAATCATACAACTTCTGGTCTTCCTTTAATTCCCCCGCTGAAACATCCAAAGTCCCGGCGATCTGATTTAGAACTTCTTCTTTTAAAGCCATGATTTACCTCCCTCCTTAAGAGGGACAGCCCCCTTTTTTATTCTAAAAAAGGGGGCTGTCCCCTTCCACTGCTAAGACAATATTTATCCCGCCCCGGCCGCGGGCAATAATCAACGCTTTGTTGATTTCTTTCTCAACCGCTTTGTTCGGCGTATAATCCAATCCGCAATAGGGGTCTTTGTTCTCATAGTTTATCGTAGGTAAAACAATACTATGTTTCATAGAAAGCAATGTAGCCGTTAAATCCAAAGCAGTCTGGGCGCCTAAGAGATTCCCGAACATACTTTTGGGCGCGCTTAAAGCTATCTTATCAAGATTCTTTCCAAAGACATTCTTTAAAGCTAAGGTCTCTAAATAATCGCCCATTACCGTAGCTTCTCCGTCCAAACATATATAGTCAACCTCTCCTTTATCCCATCCGGCATCTTTTAAACACCCTTTAATTGCCTGTTCCAGGCTGTCCGGATTAGGGCTGTAACGGGCATAATGGTACCCGTCAGAAGTAAAGCCTATGCCTTTAATAAAACCGTAAATATCAGAGCCCCTCTTTCTGGCAGAAGATTCTTTTTCTAAAACCGTAATCCCCGCCCCTTCACCTAAAACAAACCCGTCACGGCTTAAATCATAAGGACGGTAAGCTTTCTTATAATTTAAATTGTTCTTTGACAAATTTCCAGAGCTGTTCGCGCAAAGCAGAGAATAAGGAGTAATCGGAGCTTCCATCCCTCCGGCTAAAACAAAATCATTCTTCCCCTCAGATACGGTTTTAGCACCATACCAAATTGCTAATGCCGAAGAAGCCCTGTCAGAAACAACAGTCTTGCTGTACCCTTTGAATCCGTAGTATATGGTAATCTGCCCCTGGGGCGCGGCAGGAAACCAGGCACTAGCCATGTAAGGAGAAACTCCTTCTTTACCCTCAAGGTATAAGTCGCGGAGTTCTGTTTCAGCAAAAAGCCATCCGCCTAAAGCATTGCCGGTAAAAACTCCGACCCTGTCTTTATCCACTTTATCCAAATCAATATTTGAATCTTTCAATGCCTGCTCACTGGCAACCAAAGCCATGTGAGAAAAAACATCTATCTTTTTCACCAGCCGGCTTGAAAGATGAGAATAATGATCTAACTCATGCACCTGGCCGGCAATATGAGAAGGGTATCCCGCAGAATCAAACCGGTCAATGTTATCGACAAAAGATTCTCCCCTTTTAAGGTTCGCCCAGAAAGTTTCTTTTTTCAGGCCGCAGGGAGATACGACACCTAATCCTGTTATGGCAACTCTATCATTCATCAATTACCTCCACTTCTTAAATATAATAGAAGAATGTATACCGGAAAACCCGCTGCTTGTTTTCAGGATATATTCCGGCATGACTTCTCTTTTCTTGTTAGGTACATAATCAAGGTCGCATTTAGGGTCAGGTTCTTCCTGGTTAATAGTCGGAGGAAGATACCCTTTCTCAAAAACCATACAGCACATAACGCTTTCAACGGCATTAGCCGCGGCTAAGGGATGGCCTATCATTGACTTGATAGAACTAATCGGCACCTTATAAGCAAAATCTCCTAATGCCCTTTTATAAGCATCAGTTTCAAAAGAATCGTTCTGGCGGGTAGAAGAACCGTGGGCATTGATATACCCGATATCTTCGGGTTTTATTCCTGCTTCTTTCATCGCATCCCTCATACATTTAGCCATCGGCTCTCCATTCTCCGGCAAGTCAGTCATATGATAAGCGTTACAGCTGGTTCCATACCCTACCACCTCGGCATATATATGCGCTCCTCTTTTTTGGGCATGTTCTAATTCTTCCATTATAAGAATACCCGCAGCTTCACTCAAAACAAA
The DNA here is from genome assembly GCA_964609315.1 of uncultured Planctomycetia bacterium. GTDB lineage: Bacteria > Omnitrophota > Gorgyraeia > Duberdicusellales > Duberdicusellaceae > CAZSRG01. The sequence goes on along the minus strand of CAZSRG010000009.1, from coordinate 6,923 downwards.
ACCGTTTCTTTTGTTATCAAAAGGACGGCTGGATTTATGAGGTTCATCATTATTCTTTGCCAGGACACTGACTACATCAAAAGCTCCAAAAGTAATAGGTGTTATCGGAGCTTCATTCGCTCCTGAAATAACTACATCCTGCCTTCCTTCTTTTATAAGTTCATAAGCAAACCCCAAAGAATCCGTGCCTGCCGTGCATCCTGTAGAAACTGTGCAGTTAATTCCTTTTGTCCCGTAAACAGCGCTTATCTCAGCGCCGGGAGTATTAAACATCGCGGCATCGTAAAGATATGGCCTTCCTTTACGCGGGTCTATAGGGTTCTTGCCCCAATCAGTCACTAAAAGGAATTCTTCTTCCATCAACCTAGTCCCGCAGATAGCATTGGCTAAAACCACACCGCATTTATAGTCCTTTAAAACATCAAGGCTGATACTGGAATCTTCCACAGCTTTCTTTGCCGCGGCTATACCAAACTGGACATACCTGTCCATACGTTCATGGTCTTTTATTCCGAAATTCAGAGGGTCAAAACTCAAGTCCTGTGAAGCAATCTTTGAAAGGAATAAACTGACATCAAAATTATTAACCCTTTCAATAAAAGCTTTACCCGCTATTAAGTTATTATAAAAAGTATCCTTATCCTCACCCGCCGCACTTATTACACCAATACCAGTAATTACCACTCTCCTGCGCATCAGTTTGCTCCTTCTTTTTCGCCGAATTTGGGCACTTATTTCTTGCGGCTCACTTTAAACACAATATTCCCTCCATCAGGGCAAGTTACCGTATCAATGGAATTAGGATCATCCATAAAGAAAAATTTTGCCCCGAAGTTAAGGGCGAATATCGCCGGAAAAGCCGTGTGCCAGGCCGCTCCGCAGAAACCGGGAATACATTTCAACCCCTCAATATCCCACTCATCTCCTACCTTATATTCATAGGCGCACTTTCCCTTTGCCTTTACGACCTCAATAACCATCTTCTTAGGATTCGGGCCTTTATAATTCATATCTTTCGGCACAACCTTCACTTCACCTTTTTTATTAAGGACTTCCGCCTTAAATTCGAGTTTGCCTCCATCAGGACAGGTTACCTTGAGGGATTTCTGATTTTCCATAAAAGGGAATTTCGCCCCGAAACTCAAAGAATAAATAACAGGAAAAAGGGCATGAGCTAATCCTAAACAGAAATGTTCCGGCGGATGAGTAAAATCCTCTAAGATTATTTCATCGCCCGCTTTATACCCGTGATAACAATCTCCGTAAACATTAAGAACAGTAAGTTTAAGTTTAGGAAAAGGCGTATCTACCATATTTTTAACTCCTTCTTGAAAACTGTTTGCTACTTATCCCGCGCATCCATTTCCGCAGACAATTCATCTTTGCCCAAGAATTTACCTGAACTTTCCACCCTGTGGACCAATTCGGTTATCTTTCTGTTTAAAGGAGCATCTAAATTGTTTCTTTTTGCTAAAGATACAATTTCTCCGTTTATATAGTCAATCTCCGAAGGTTTTTTCCTTTTTATACTCTGGAGTATTGACCCGTATAAAGGCTCTTTACTTAGAGAACCCATCACTTTTGAGAAAATTGAGGCGGCGAAACCAATATCCAAAGAGACCAAATCTTCTATCCGCTTTTTAGGATAGGAAGGTAAGTCTTCCAATTCTATACCGCTCATTTTTACAACTCTATAAGCTTCTCTGTTAAGCTTAACCGCTAATTTTGCTAACTCCAAATCCGAAAATGCTTCCTGCATAGAAACTCCCAAAACCGCGGGAATACAATTATTAAGGTTTATAAACAGTTTTAAGTATTTCGCTCCTTTTATATTACCTGAAAACTTCAGGTTAAAAGCTTTTACTAACGCGCCGCCAACTTCCTGTATTACAGAATCTGAGGAAGAAAAAACACTGCCCAATATCAAATCTTCTCCGAAATTATGAACGACCTTATTCGGAGGGTAAAAAGTAGCCCCGAACATCACAATGCCGGAAACAATCCTTTCCGCGGGAAAATATTTATTGAGGGTATCTTCAGATTTGACACCGTTTTGAACAGCCAATATCTTTGCCTCTTTTAAATATTCGAGGTTATCTTCTATTATCCTGGGCAAATCACCGGTCTTAACCGCGAAAACGGCTAAATCGACTTTTTCCCTCAAACAGGAAACAGCGTTTACCTTAAATATCTCCTTCCCTCTAACACCTTCTATAAAAAGACCTTGCTCTTTCAAAGAAGAAACCTGATAATCTCTGACAACTCCTCTAACATCAATACCTTGTTTAGAAAGGTACCCTAAAAACAGCCCTCCAATAGCTCCGCATCCTAAAATCGCGGCCTTCATTTATCCTCTTTGCCCTGGTTGACATATTCTGAATAATCTATCTCGAGTTTAGTCAACAGCCTTTTCAACATTTCTTTAAAAGCGGGAGGTATTTCCTGAAAGAAAGCGGTAAACAGGTCTTTGTCTTCTACTTCTTTAGATGCCCTATCTTTAGCTAATTCTTCGGACTTTTCTTTTATCAGCCTCTGAGCTATACTTCTGTGAAACTGGGGCAGGTTTTCTATTATCCGGCTGAACTTCTCTTCAGTTTTTTTATTCCAGTCAATACTCATAATCTCTCCCTGTTTTTATTCTCTGTTCTGTCAAAAACATTAAGTTCAAATCACCAATCACCAAAGAATTAACGCGGACCCGCCCCCAATAACTTAATAACTTCAAAAGCTGAATCTATCATTTTCATTTCTGCCTCAAAAAACCTGTAATCGGCAAACCCTAATTCTCCGGTTATCAAATTATCCGACACAGTAAGCACTGCCGCTGATTTCTTTTTGTAAAGGTCTGCCAAAGTTACAAAAGGAGACGTAACCATATCAACGGCAATAGCGCCTTTATTTATATAAGAATTGACGATCTCTTTCGTTTCCTTAAAGATAGCATCAGTCGTCCAGACTCCGCCCTTATGCACTTTACCGGCCAGGGAAAAGGCCTTTTCAACCGCGGCTGTTATATCTCCGCTTACTTTAGGGACATAATCATCATCCACATAATAACGGGTAGCCCCGTCGCCCCGAATAACGGAATCCGCCAAAATAAAATCGCCGATATTAATATCTTCCTTCAAAGCGCCGCAGGAACCTAACCTTACAAAAGTATCTATCCCGCCGGCACAGAGAAGTTCCGTAACAAAAGCCGAGTCCGGAGCATAGAACCCTCCGTTTCCCACGGTTATTTTCATTCCTTTGTAGGCCCCTGTCCAAAAAGTATAGCCTAAAAAAGTAAAGTTTTTTACCGGATTCTCTAATTTCTTAAGGCACATCTGAGCCCTGTGAACCTGCCCGCTGACCAAAGCAATCCTGCCGAAATCACCCGACTTAAACTGCAGGGAATCTAAAAGAGCCTGGGGAGTCATATGGACATCTCTCTGCATCATAAGGTTTTCCTTTGTTTTTCAAACTCTAAATTTTAAACAACCCTAAAACACCAATACTACAAAATAAATTCCAACCTCAAAATCCAAAAAGATTTATATCCCGTTTTTAGTTTGGGATTTTGTAGTATTTGGATTTTGAGAATTGTTCCCTTCCTGTTTTAAAACTTGCTTGTCTACCTTCCCTACCCTGTTTTTAGGCAATCCTTCTATAAACTCAAAGTAATGGGGGATTTTAAAATGAGCCAGATGCTTCTTTAGAAATTCTTTCAATTCATCTTCTGTTAAACTCCCTCCTTCCTTTATCTCCACAAAGGCTTTGGGAACTTCTCCTCTCAACCTGTCCGGAACGCCTATCACAGCAGCCTCTTTTACTTTAGGATAGAGCATAATCTCTCTTTCAATCTCAGGCAGAAAGACAATTTCGCCGGCAGTTTTAATCATATCCTTTTTTCTTCCCGCTATATAGAAAAGGCCGTCCTCATCATAATAAGCGATATCCCCGGTTCTAAGCCATCCATCCCCTGTAAAAGCTTCTTTAGTTAAAACATCTTCTTTATAATAACCAGACATTACTCCTTCTCCTTTTACTAAAAGTTCACCTCTATGCCCCGCGGAAACATCTTTTCCTTCAGAATCCACTATCTTTGCGCGGGTAAAAGGAGCAAAATTGCCTATGCTCTCAACTTTATCATTACCCGGAGGCAAAACACAATTGGGAGCTGATGTTTCAGTCATACCCCATCCGTTAAGCAAATAAGCATTCGGGCATAATTCATGAAACCTTTTGAATAGTTCCGGCGAAGAAGGGGCTCCAAAAACAATCACATACCTTAAAGAATCCAAATTGAACTTCCCGTAATTTTTCAAAGAAAGCATTGCCACATACATTGAAGGGACAAGCCACATCCAGAAAGCTTTATATTCAGAAATAGATTTAAGAGTGTGTAAGGGCCGGAATTTCTCTAACAAAATCAGAGTCTGGCCATAACCTGCCATAAACAAAATATAATCAAGCCCGCCTATATGAGAAAAAGGAACCCCCGGGCAGATTAGCGTATCCGAAGAGGAAATATCTAAGAAATGCTCAGCTGTTTTTATGGGATTGTCTAAATTTCTGTAAGTAAGCATCACCCCTTTAGGATGCCCGGTAGAACCGGAAGTATAGAATATACCGGCCAAATTTTCCTCATACCGGCCTAACTCAGGCAAAGAAGAATCCTCAATACCCCAAATATCCGAAAATGAAACAAACCCTTTTTTTTCTTTACAAAGAACAATTTCTTTTAAAGACCGGCATTTTGCTTTTATCTTATCAAAATCTATACCCCTTCTTTCCTGAGCAAATAAGAATTCCACATTGCTGTGATTTATAAAGTTGACAACCTCTTCTTCCGCGAGCATAAAATCTAAAGGGACAACGGTCCTGCCAACGCTGAAAACGCCTAAAAAACTATAAACCGCCTCCAAATTATTGGGCATAAATACTGCCGCTTTGCCCTGTTCTGAGATACCCTTATCTAATAAAAACCTGCCTATTTTAAAAGCACTGCCTTTAAGAAGAGAAAAAGTAACCACTTCTTCTTTAAATATAACCGCTGTTTTATCAGCATAATCCCTTGCTTTTTCTTCTAAAAATCTTCTAATATCCATTTTTAGTAAAATTTAATTAGTAAAATTTTACTATATAATCCCAATATGTCAAGCCTATAAATTAAGATTTTGACATATTGCCTAAAGCTGATATAATTTACCGAAATGAAGGATAACCCGATGGATAAAGACGAAGTTTTTAAGGATAAGAAAGGATTGGTGTCTGATTTCAACTTTAAGAAGGAAGTTGCCGAAGTCTTTGACGACATGCTTAACCGGTCAGTCCCTTTTTATCAGGAAACTCAAAGAATGATTAAAGAAATATCGGCAGACTTTGCGGTTCCCGGAACAAACATCTATGATCTAGGCTGTTCTACCGGGACCACCTTTTTATCTATCGATAAATCCATTCCTCAAGATGTTACTTTCATAGGCATTGATTATTCCAAAGATATGCTGAATAAAGCAAAGGAAAAACTTAAAAAGCGCGGGATTTCGCGAAAATACCGATTTATCCGCGCGGATATGAATACAGAACTTCCTATAACCAACGCATCTGTGGTTATTATGAATTTAACCCTCCAGTTTGTCCGGCCTCTCTACCGTAAACGAGTTGTTGAAAGCATAGCTAAAGGGATTAACGAAGAAGGATGCCTTATTTTGGTAGAAAAGGTTTTAAGCATTAATTCCAAACTCAACAGAATGTTTATTAAATACTATTACGATTTCAAGAAACGCCAGGGATATAATGAAATGGAAATCTCCCAAAAAAGAGAGGCATTGGAAAACGTCCTAATCCCCTACCGGCCTGAAGAAGATAGAGAACTGCTTCTTGACAGCGGATTCAAAGAATGCGATACTTTCTTTAAATGGTATAATTTCTGCGGGATGCTGGCGATAAAATAATACCCCCTAAAACTGATATCTAACCCCCAAAAAGGCTGCAGAAAGGCTTAACAATGGGACAAAACAAGTTCATCATCAAAATAGGAAACCTGTTCTTTAAATACCGTAATTCTCTATTCCCTCTGTTTATCATAACTCTGTTTTTGTTTACAAGGCCGGCGCTGTTTCTAAACAGCCCGGAGTTGGACAAAATAGCAATGGCATTAGGCATCCTAACAGCCCTAACCGGCCAGGCAATCCGTTTCACTGTAATTGGTTTTGCTTATATAAAACGGGGAGGCAGAGACGGCAAAGTTTATGCCGACGAACTTGTCACCCAGGGAGTATACAACCATGTGCGAAACCCTATGTACCTGGGAAATTTTCTCATCTTAACCGGGATGGGAATAATTTACGGGTCTTTATATATCTACCTGATAGTAATCCCCTTCTTCAGTTTCATATATTTATCTATTATTCTGACAGAAGAAAATTACCTTAAAGGGCATTTCGGCCAGGAATATGAAAAGTACTGCAAAAAAACGCCCCGGTTTCTAATTAACCTAAAAGGGATAAAAAAAGAGATGAAACAGTTTAATTACAACTGGAGAAAAGCAATAAGAAAAGATTACGGGACTTTTTTCGGGACAATTGCCGGCTGTTATTCCACTTTTCTATGGAAAAAATACTATCTAACAGGAGTTCCTAAAAGCAGGGAAGAATTGATAATCCCTATATCAGCATTTTTCCTGATTGCTTTAGGTTACGGGATAACCCGTTATCTGAAAAAAAGCGGAAGGTTGAGATTGTGAATATCAAAGAGGGCCAAGTCTTCATTCCCCACTTTAGCGTTTCCTGAATTCTTTTCTTTACCTTTCTCCCCTTCTCCAACCATTCGCATATTCGCGACTTAACCGGGAAAATGCTGTACCCTAAGGGCAGGCTTCGCACTTGAAATCGCAAAATGCTCATAATGCCCGGCAGCCTAAATAGTTACATTAAACAGCGGTT
>CAZSRG010000008.1:0-34400 GCA_964609315.1 uncultured Planctomycetia bacterium | reverse complement strand
CCCTTGCGGGCACAGGCGGGCAAATAATGCTAACCGCATTATTTGGGTTAATAGGATAAAGATCCAAAGATGCAAAGTTTAAAAAAGTCACAAGCTACCAGCCATAAGCTATGAATCATACAAGCTTTAAATTTCTTCTCTTCTCCCATAGCCTAAGACTTACGGCTTGTGACCTGCATATCAGCTACTTTCAAGCTCTCACCATCTTAGCCCCGCATTTAGGACAATTTGTGGAATAACAAGGCATTCCCGCCTGATGAGAGACTCTATTTCCGCAACTAGGGCAAACACAATCTCCGCTCGGGCCCGCCCCCGGGCGGTTTCCACCCATTCTGCCGCGTCCCGCGCCGCTTCCTAACCCTCTTCCTGTTCCCGGTCCTCCCCCAAAAGGGCCTGTGCCATCTCCTCTCGGCATCTTACACCTCCCTATTTAACTAACCGCATTGTCAAAGCTATCTTTGTTTTCTAAAACTCTAAACCCTCCAGCCATAGGCTGATACTAAATAAACCCCAAACAAATTCTAAATTATAACCAAATCCTAAATCCTAATCTCTAAATCCTAAACAAATTCTAAATTCGAATTTCAAATGTTCTAAACTTTATTTCGGGTTTTGCATTTTTCTGTTTTGGACATTTGATATTGTTTAATATTTAGGATTTATTTATTATTTGGTCATCTGACTTCTGCCCTCTGTCCTCTGTCCTCCGAAGCTTTAGCGTAGGAGGGTCTTCTGTCAATGTGTAGGCCTGACCCCATTTTTATTTAATACCAAAATGAGAATCGACACTCGGTTTTTGATTCGGCTTAATCTCTCCCTTATTATACTTCTCTATTGCCTCTTTAATAGTCCCCGATACTCCGGTAACCATCTCTATCCCTGCCGCTTGAAGAGTCTGAAAAGCATTCGGGCCGATATTCCCCGTCAGGACAGCCCTTACTCCTTTATTTGCCATAAGCTGGCCTGATTGAACACCAACTCCTCCCATCCCGTTAATATTAGAATTCTCAACCGCTTCAAATTCTAAGGTTTTTACATCCGCGATAATAAAATATCGGCACCTGCCGAACCGAGAATCAACCTGCGAATTTAGATTATCTCCCTGCGAAGTAACACAAATTTTTTCTCCGGATACCGAGTCATTATCCATAACCTCACCTTTCTTAATGCTGATGGCCATCTTCATCCGAATGGTCGCATACAGACTTATCTACCCCATACCCTTTACCCGCTCCCGGCCGGCAAAGGCTGGCTCCTCCTTCTAAACTGTCATTAAGCAATTTCTCTACTGTTTCATCAATTCTTCCGGAAACGCCGATAATTGGTTTTATCCCAAATTCGCTGAAAAACCCTACTGCTCTCTGGCCCATTCCTCCGGCAACAATATAATTAACGCCTCTCTCATGAAGAAACTGAGGGATAGTTCCCGGCTGATGCCCGGGGTTATCTACAACCTGTTTATTCATAATCTTTCCATCTTCAATATCAATAATAGTGAAAGACGGACACCGGCCAAAATGAGCAGAAACAAAATCTCCATCTGTAGAAATAGCCACTCTCAAAACTATACCTCCTTTTAATTAGAAGACAGCTGCTGTTTATTCTTACTATTTTTCTTTAACTCATTTTTAAACAGCAGCTGTCCTACTCATAGTCATTCTTTAGGCTCAGGCCCGGATTCTAACTCCTTTATCCGCCGGTTGACGGCATTAATTTCATCCTGCATAGCCTTAGCCTGATCTTTCAATATTTGAACTTCCTGCTGGGGATTAGTTTCCTGCCCATAATATGGGGCCGCAAGATAAGGATTCCCGTAAGCGTAAGAATAACCTCTCCAGCCAAACCCTCTGCCGAATCCGCGTCCTCTTCCAAATCCACGGCCAAAACCAAATCCGCGTCCTCTCCCCGCAATAGGATTAGCATACCCCGGAACCCCATATCCCGCGCAGTAACCTGCTGCCCTGCCTGTCATCGGGCCCATTCCTGCCGGACCTGTTCTGTCTCCTCCTGGCATCTCACACCTCCTCAATGAGACTGTGATTTTTTATTATTCACAATAATAAAAAATCACTTAGTCGAATTGATCCCGCCGAAGGTTGGTAAATTATCAACAATAATTTACCAACATCTTCTCTGAGGCGGGATTACTTTAATATTTATAAATTAGCAATGAGGCCGCAACTTATGGAATCCGAAGGATGACATAAGCTGCATGGCCGAATTTATCCCGCCGAAGGTTAGTAAATTGTCAACGATAATTTACTAACATCTTCTCTGAGGCGGGATTACTTTAATAATCTGTCAAAAACGCATGATCTTTCGAACTCATTCTTTCTCCCTGCACTTATCACATAATCCGTAGAACTGGATAAGATGGGCTAAAATTTTAAAATTGTGTTTTTTAGAAAGCTCTTTCTCAACTGATTCTAAAAGTTCTCTTTCCTCATCAATAAAATCAGTATAATCTATAACCCTTCCGCATCCTGTACACACTAAATGATGGTGATGCCTTATCCCTTCCGGGCCTCGGGACAATTCATATCTTCCTCTACCGTCACCGAAATCAAATTTGGAAACAAGTTTCATCCCAATCAATAATTCCAAAGTCCTGTAAACTGTGGTAAGCCCGACTGCCGGATAAGTTTTACGCACTTCAAAATATATATCTTCAGCGCTGAGATGTTCAGACGTCCTGTTTAAAACATTTAGAATAACCTGCCGAGGCAATGTCATTCTGTATCCGCGTCTTCTAAAACTTCCCTGCCACCAGGGTGGGCCCATTCTATTCATTCCGGGCATTGCTTCTCTCCTTATTGAAAATGGTTTCCATTACCAAATAATACCCTATCTTTCGGTTTTTGTCAACCTGTTTTTCAAATTTTTTTAGGATTAGGCATCAAACAACAGGAAATCAGCCTTATGGCAACAACGCTTTATCCCTGTTATTTTTTCTCTAACAACTCTTTCAGAAACAACAGCGCGGAATAAACCGCTTTTTCTTTAACCAGGCCCCGCTCTCCCCTGAACAAGTATTTTCTGCTTCGGGTAAAGCCCTTCCCCGATACCGCGATATAAACCGTCCCTTTGGAATTCTTCTTAGTACCGCCGGAAGGACCGGCATATCCGGTTATACCTATCCCAAGATCTGTTCTCGCCAATTTCCTCACATTCTCAGCCATAAGAAGGACGGCCTCTTCGGAAACCGGAGAATATTTTCTAAGAACAGACTCAGGAATTTTGAGTAGTTTCTTTTTTTGTTCTTTACTGTAAACCACAGTTCCTAAAACAAAATACTTAGAGCTCCCGGATACATCCGTAATAACCGAAGACAAAAGCCCTCCGGTGCAGGATTCAGCAACAGCTATCTTGAGATTCTTCTTCTCACAAAGAGAACCTATAGCTTTAGACAACACCCATAAACCCGGATTTTTCATAAAGTTAATCCTTCCATCCTCTGCTTCCTATTAACCCAAATAATGCGGTTAGCATTATTTGCCCGCCTGTGCCCGCAAGGGTGCTTGTGCCCGGCATATATCTTCAATAATCTTTTCGATATTATAAGTCAAATCCCACTCCGGATAATGAGATTTAAATTTGGAAACATCGCTTATCCACCAAATATGGTCGCCTATTCTGTTTTTCTCTGTATATTCATAGTTCAGTTTCTTACCGCAAATCTTCTCAGTAATCCCAACCGCTTCTATCACTGATACATTAGAGAACCTTGAACCTCCCATATTATAAACTTCTCCCGGACTCGGTGAGAGGTAAAAATTATAAAAGGCGTTAACCAAATCATAGGAATGGATATTATCCCTTACCTGTTTGCCTTTATACCCATAAATTGTATATTTCCTTCCGCTTAGACAACAGTTAATCAGGTAAGACAAAAAACCGTGAAGTTCTGTCCCCGAATGAAAAGGGCCGGTTAAACACCCACCTCTAAATACACCGGTTTTTAACCCGAAATACTTTCCGTATTCCTGGACTAATATATCAGCCGAAAGCTTTGAAACTCCGAACAAACTGTGGAGGCAGTTATCGACCCCCATATCTTCGTCTATACCTTTATAATAAGGATGACCTTCGGCCAATTCATAACGGGTTTTCTGTTCAATCAAAGGCAGGCTGTTAGGCTTATCTCCGTAAACTTTGTTAGTAGATGCAAAGACAAATACAGCCTCAGGCGAATACTTCCTGAAATTTTCCAATAAGTTCAGGGTTCCTAAGGCATTTACCGAAAAATCCAGGAAAGGATCTTTTGCCGCCCAATCATGAGAAGGCTGAGCCGCAGTATGGATTATTAAATCAAACTTATTATCTTTAAACAGTTTTTCAATATCTTCCCTGTTTCTGATATCGACTTTATAATAACTATAGCCTTCTACCTCCTCTATCAGACGATTATTGTTCCATTCAACCGAGGCTTCCTCTCCAAAGAAAACCTTACGCATATTGTTATCTATACCGAAAGGCTGGAATCCTTTATTGGGGAAAAACCTTACACACTCAGAGCCTACAAGCCCGGCTGAACCGGTTACTAAAAGCTTTTTCGGATACTTCATGATTTAATGAACTACCTCGCAGCAAGCTGCGAGGTATCAAAAACTTTTCCAAAAAAGGAAACGCAGCAAGCTGCGGGGAATTAAACCATAGATCCTTCGACTCCCTTCGGCCGCTCAGGATCAATTCGGCTATAGACTTTTTCTTCGAAAAAGTCTAAGTCTCATTGATTAAATAGCGCCTGAAAGGGGAGGAGGTTCCGCACGGTGATAAATTCATATATCGATTGACAAGAAATAAGATATCGTTTTTGTAAGCCCTTCTTCTAAACTAATTTCAGGCTTCCATTCCAATATTTCTTTAGCCCTGGAAATATCCGGCTTCCTCTGTTTCGGGTCATCCTCAGGCAAAGGCAGATGTTTTATTTTTGATTTAGACCCGGTGAGTTTTAAAACTTTATCCGCTAACTCAGAAATTGTGAATTCTGAAGAATTGCCTAAATTCAAAGGGGTTTTATAATCTACTATCATCATTTTCAGAATTCCGCCTATTAGGTCGTCAATATAACAGAAAGACCTGGTTTGTTCTCCCTCTCCGTAAACGGTTAAATCCTCTCCTTTTAAAGCCTGCACGATAAAATTCGAGACAACCCTCCCATCAGCAGGGTGCATTAAAGGCCCATAGGTATTAAAAATCCTTATAACTCTCACATCAAGGTTATGCTGGCGCATATACCCGTAAGTTATGGCTTCTGCCCCGCGTTTACTCTCATCATAACAGCTGCGCGTTCCTATAGGATTTACGTTCCCCCAATACTCTTCAGGCTGAGGAGAAATTAAAGGATCACCGTAAATCTCAGACGTAGAAGCCAAAAGAAATTTAGCTCCCTTAGCCTTAGCAATGCCCAGGCAATTATATGCCCCTAACAGGCCGGATTTAAGAGTCTTTATGGGATGATGCAAATAGTGGCGAGGTGAGGCTAATGAGGCAAAGTGAAAAACCCAGTCCAAATCATCTTTTATATAAAGGGGATTAGAAATATCATGCTCAATCAGCTTAAATGTTTTATACCCCATACAGGCTTTAAGATTATCCTTACTGCCGGTAATGAAGTTATCCAGGCAGATCACAGAATGGCCTTCTTCCAAAAGCCTGAGGCATAGATGAGCCCCTATAAACCCCGCTCCTCCAGTAATCAAAATAGTCATAACACTATGTTATTTTTATAAAACTTGACAGCCAATGACTACCGCTTAATGCTGTTTTTAAACCACTCAGCTGTTTTTTCCAATCCTTCCCTGAACCCAAATACAGGCTTCCAGCCCAAAAGGCTGCCGGCTTTGCTTATATCGGCATGGGTTTTACGCACATCTCCGGGACGCGGCGGAAGATAGACAGGTTCTATGCCGCTGTTTAATATTTCTTTTAAATATTTCAAAAGAGTATTCACCGAATTCGGGTTACCGCTGGCTATATTAAAAAATTCCCCTTCAACTCCCGCCTGAACCAAAGCTTTTATATTAGCTGATACAACATCCTCAATATAGGTAAAGTCGCGTTCCTGAGTTCCGTCATCATATATAGGAGGCTGTTTTCCTTCCAACAAGGATGTTATAAACTTTGGGATAACCACCGCGTATTCATCTTCTAAAGACTGCCGCGGCCCGTATACGTTGAAATAGCGCAGGCTTACAACCTCTACGCCGTAAAGTTTAGTAAACATATGGGCATATATTTCTCCCATAAGTTTAGTCGCCGCGTAAGGAGAAACAGGTTTGGGGTAATCTGTCTCCTTTTCGGGAAAATCCTCCCTGTCTCCGTATACAGAGCTTGATGACGCAGATACTACCCGTTTTACTCCTTTTTTCTTTGCTTTAAGAAGAAGATTCAAAGTGCCGCTAACATTCACGTCATGATACTCCAAAGGCTTTCCCACCGACTTAGGGACACTCCTTAAAGCTGCCTGGTGAGAAACCAATTCAACACCTTCTAATGCTTCTTCCAATGCTGAATCCTCACGCAAATCTTTCTTGATAAAGGTTATTTTATCCATATAAGCTGAAATATTCTCTATCTTTCCGCTTACAAGATTATCCAAGACCACAATCTTAGAACCTAATTCTACAAGTTTAGCTACAATATGCGAGCCTATAAATCCGGCTCCTCCGGTAACCAGAATCTTTTTAGATTTCAATTCTTCCGCCATCTAAATCCTCCTCTAAATATTATAATTTCACAACATTCCCGTATTTTCTTTTATAAACATTCCGGGTATCAAAAATTAATTTTGAGTTCTTTCTGATTAAATTATAATCAACTGAAGCATGCCCGGTAACAATCACAGCGCAGTTATATTTCTTAAGCACATTTTTAGTCAAGGAGACGCTTCTAAGCTTAATGCCTTTTACCTTTAAATATGGGATTAACGGGTCATAATAATTTATCCTTGCTTTCTTCTTCCTGAACAGCTCAATTATATCTAATGCCGGAGATTCGCGTAAATCCTTGACATCTTTTTTATAAGTAACACCTATAATTAGTATCCTGGCATGAGATAACTTTATACCCTTAGATATTAAAAGGCCGGCCGCCTGTTTTACAACATATTTGGGCATAAACCGGTTTGTGTAGGAAGCTAAATCTATCATTTTTGTCTGAAACCCTAATTCTTTAGCTTTCCAGGAAAGATACACCGGATCGCAGGGAATACAATGCCCGCCGATACCCGGGCCGGGATAAAAGGGCATAAACCCAAAGGGCTTTGTCTTAGCCGCGTCAATAACTTCCCATACATCTATGCCTAAACGCCTGCAGGCTAAAGCAAACTCGTTTATCAGCCCGATATTCACCAGCCTAAAAGTATTTTCAAGAAGCTTAACAATCTCAGCCGTCTCAATTGAAGAAACCGGAACAACCTTATTTATTATTTTAGAATAAAGAATCCGGGTTAAATAAGCTGACTTTCTGCTTATCCCGCCTACAATCTTAGATATCTTTTCTAAAGGATATTTCTTATTTCCCGGATCAACCCTTTCGGGAGAAAAACAGAGAAAAAAATCTTTTCCTTCTTTCAATCCCTTCTTTTCCAATATAGGAAGAAGTATATCCCGGGAAGTCCCGGGGTAAGTAGTACTCTCTAAAATAATCAGCTGGCCTTTATGCAGATATCTACCAATGGTATTAGAAGCCTGTATGATATAAGAAATATCCGGAGTCTTTACTTTTCTTAAAGGGGTAGGAACACAAATAATAACCGCGTCTGAATCAGCTAAGATTTTTTCTTTAGAGGAAGGGTTAAGCCTGCCCTTATCAATCAGAGACAAAGGAATTTTAGGATCAATGTCAGTTATATAACGCCTGCCTTGATAAAGGCTGTTTATTCTCTTCTTATTGGTATCATAACCGTAAACAAAATATCCTTTTTTGGCAAAAGCAACGGCTAAAGGAAGCCCTACATACCCTAATCCGATAACCGATATCCGGGCTTTCTTAGAAGATATTTTCTGCTTGAGTAAAGAATAGTAATCTGGCTTATACATTTGGAGGCCCAATTTAGGCCGGAAAACAGATCACAAAAGACAAACGGCTGAAAACACAAGATAGATAAACGAATTACTAAATGCCCCCTTACCCGCTTCGTAAGCAGGATACAGGATTATCGAAAAATCTATTCGGGCCGCCTGTAGATGTAAAATATGTTGTCCCATTGTTTGGGACTCGATACTCTATACAAAATGCGCCGCAAATTGTTATAATAAGGTTTTACTCAAGGCTTCACTCCCCGCTTTCTGCCGGCTGAGGAGTTTTCTCAACCGCGATGCTTCCCAAGTTAACTTTACTCCAATTCCTGACCTTAGACTTAACCGAAGACAGCTCTTTGTTTAGAGACCGATAAGACCTCTCCAAAGAATTAACCTTGCCGGAAATGTCTTTTTTAAACCCGGAGAACAAGCTGTCCACTTTAGATGAAACAGCTAAAACTTCTTCCTTACGTTTATTAAGCTCTTCGGATAACTTAGCAAGGTTATCCTCCAAATCTCCGGACAAAGATGAGAGTTTCTTATCCAGACCGCTGACAGTTTCTTCAGAATTCTTAATTTCTTTAGTAAGATAATTATAATTGCCGCCTAAATCTTTCAACTGCACCTTTAAATCAGAAATTTCCTTAACCTGCAACTGATAAATATAATATACTCCTCCTGACGCAGCTAAGAAAAGGATGAAAAGCAAAATCAGGAATACTCCTACAATCTTTGCGCTCTTCATATCAGCCACCTCCTTTTTTAAATGGCATGTGGGACGTCCGACGTCCCACATAAAAACAGGCTATCTGCCTATGCCGGTATATTTAAACCCTAAAGACTCCATGAGATTTTTATCTAAAAAATTCCTCCCATCGGCTAAGAAAGGATACTTCATTAAAGATTTTAACTTTTTAAAATCAAGTTTACGGAACTCTTCCCATTCAGTAAGCAAAGCTATACAGTCCGCGTCTTTAGCTGTAGAGTAAACATCCTTACAAAAAGTTACGCCTCCCAATACTTTCCTGGCTTTAGGAACAGCTTTAGGGTCATAAACCTTGATCTTTGTTCCTTCAGACAAAAGCATATTGATAATATCTACTGCCGGAGAATCTCTGATGTCGTCCGTGTCCGGTTTGAAAGAAACCCCTAAAACACCTATTTTTTTGTCCTTAAGCGTCCAAAGTTCCTCTTTAATTTTCTCCACAAAATGGCGCTTTTGGCCGGAATTAACTTTTTTAACTTCTTCTAAAATCCTGAATTCAACTCCGGCTTTTTTAGCAATCTGAATAAAGGCAGAGACATCTTTAGGAAAACAAGAGCCTCCGAAACCTATACCGGCGTCAAGAAACTCTCTGCCTATCCTTTTGTCCATACCCATACCCAGGGCTACTTTCTCAATATCAGACCCGGTTTCCTCACAAATCAAAGAAACAGAATTTATAAACGATATCTTTGCGGCTAAAAAAGAATTGGAAGCATGTTTAATAAGCTCGGCTGTATTTATATCCGTAACCAAAACCGGGGCTTTTACGGGTTTATAGAGGGCTTTGAGGATATTTTCAGCGCGTTTAGACTCTACCCCTAAAACAATCCTGTCAGGAGAAAGAAAATCGTTCACCGCCCTTCCCTCTCTCAAAAATTCAGGGTTAGAAGCAACATCAAACTCTACGCCTTTTTTGGAATACCGCTTTATAGTTTCTCTTATTTTCTTTCCGGTCCGGACAGGAACGGTTGATTTTTCCACTATAAGCTTATATGAATTCAAATGCCCGGCTATATAACGGGCGACATCTTCTATTGCCGATAGGTCGGCTTCTCCGGTATCCTTGGAAGGTGTGCCTACTGCGATAAAAATAATATCTGATTTCTGAACCCCTTCAGAAACAGCTGAAGTAAAAAATAAATGTTTCTTTTTAACCCCTTCTTTGACCAACTTATCCAAACCAGCTTCATAATTAGGAACTACCCCCTTCTTAAGGCTGGAGATTTTATTCCTGTCCTTATCTACACATATAACCTTATTACCCAATTTGGAAAAACAGGCAGCGGCTACTAATCCCACATAGCCTGAGCCAATAACGCAAATTTTGAAGATTTTTCTGTTTTTAACCATTTCTTATCCTATAGAAGGTTATTCCTTCGGCCCGGAGATTGTGCTGTTGAAACGAATACCCGCGTCCGGAAAAGCTTTTATCCTAAAAATCAGCCAGAAGGTTTTTTCATTATCCTCATTTACGCTTAGCCCGATATCCATAAACCAGCAATTCAAGTCCCTGCGAAAATAGAATTCCTCTTCCTGAGGATCTCCGGTCTCAGCCTCATAACGCAGATTAGTATTAAACTCCCACTTAGGAGACAGAGTATATTTCAATCCCGCCCTTATCTCTGAAGATTCGTTCCTGACATATTTATGCCCTAAGGTTAATTTGTAAAGCAATCCTTTTAAAACAATATCCGAAGTAACTTCTTTGGTGCGGAGGTTATCTAAATCATAAGTATATGTCTGCTGGAGGTAGAAATTATCCGACGGCCTGAATTCCAAATCATTCCTTAACTCCGAAAGATGGCTGCCCCTTCCTTGATCATTAAAGGTATAATCTATTTCCGGAGCAAAATAAAGCAAATCCCAAACTTTATCGCCTCTTTTTGCCTGAATTTTGTTTTCTAAAGTAAAAGTAGCCATGTTCTTCCTGTCTATCGCATCAATATCGTCAAACTGCATAAGCAAATCTTGAGATATTGAAGGAGGGTGTATGTACTGATACTTTATAATCGGGGTTATAACATGCCTTGTCTTATCGGCTTTTATACCTAAGAAATCTAAAGGCCCGCTCATCTGTTTATAAACCTTAGTACTCAATTCAACGCCGCTGTAAAAGATAGACCGCATAACATTGCTCTCGCCCGATGCCCGTTTGGAATAATAGGTTTCCCTCATTCCCAAGTAAGGTTTAAAATTAAGCCAGGCAAATTTATCTACATAGGTAAGCCGGTTATAAGAATCCAGCCTTAAAGCATCACTATCATTATCCGAAGGGGCGGCATGTTTATAACTAAGGTTAGCGAAAGAAGAGTTTCCTTCAAAATACAGTTTAGAACTGCCTATCTGGCGCTGAAACACATCCAATTTAAGCCGAGGCAGGTATTCAGCCTGAGTATAAAAATCGTTAACCCGCTTCCGGGCAAGCAAAGACAAAGAGCTGTAAGGAAGAGATTGGGTTAAGAGCAGATAAGAATCAGGAGCCGTATCTCTCTCGTACTCGCGGTAGAAATAATCTTTCATGAAATACTTATCGGAAAACCGGTGATACTCAAGTTTGGCGTTAAGGGTAGGAGTAATATTCCAATTATGCCTTATCTGAACTTTATAGCGGTCAGAACCTACAGGATAGCCATAATCAAGGCCTTCTTGATTATCAAAAGATTCTTTATCCTTATCAGATATATAATACAATTTCATTATGCCTTCACCAAAGCTGTCAGAATTATACTTGTGAGTAATACCTCTGCCTATACCTTTATTCTGATAAAAATCAAAATGAAGCCTCCCTTTGAATCCCTCATCGAAATAATAACGCCAGGCAGAAAGCATATACATTCCGGTATCACTGCCGCTCCCGGGGACTAAAGTAACCCGGGGAAGTTTATCTTTTGCCGGCTGGACGTAGTAAGGAAAATACATAACCGGCAGTTTCCCCACTCTCATAACCACATGCTTAGCTACAAGTTTATCTCCTTTATACAGAGTTATTTCTTTTGCTGAGAGCTTGTAGTCTAAAAATTTAGGCGGCTTATTTAAAGGCCCGCAGGTCGTAGCGCAGGCATCGTTAAGACGGTAAACATTCCCGGAAACTTTCTTGGCTTTCTTTCCGTAAACATAAAAAGGCGGGGAATTCAAATACATATCATTAATTTCAGCGGTTTTACTTTTAAAATCGTATATTATATTATCCCCGTAAATAGTCCCTTTCTCATGTTTAATCCTGACATTGCCCTCAAGTTTGCCTATGCTGGTTTGCGTATCCACTTTAGCGTTGTCGCAAAAAACAGTTACGTCCTTAAAACTGATTTTTACATTGCCTTCAGCTTCAATCGCTTTGTTTTGAGAGTCATAATTCACAGTATCTCCGTCAACCACAATGGGGATTTGAGGTTTTTTGTCCTGAACGGATTCCTGAGAAAAAGAAAAGTTGGAAAATAAAGACAAAAACAAGCAAAAAAATACTATCTTCTTCACTTCTTTCCAGTTTTTTAAATTATTGTTCCGGCTAAAATTAAGTATAATCATAACCTAAAAAGACATAAATGTAAATAAAAAACTGAGCTCCGCCTTCTGACCTCTGACTTCTGTCCTCTGCTCTCTATCCTCCGAAGCTTTAGCGTAGGAGGGTCTTCTATCTGTCCTTACCGAGACAAAAGTTCAAAAGCTTTTTCTTTATGAGAGGATAAGACAGCTAACTTATCAAATATCTCAGGCTCAATCTCTAATAAGGGAATAAGGACAAACAAACGGTTAAACATCTCAGGATGAGGCACTTTCAAATCAGGTTTATTTATTATTTCTTCTCCGTATAACAAAATATCTAAATCTATAGTCCTCGGCCCGTTTTTCACAGTACGCACCCTCCCCAGATTTCTTTCCATTGTCTGCAAAGATTTAAGGAGGGTAAGAGAAGATAAAGAAGTTTTTATTTTAACAACGCAGTTTAAAAATTTACTCTGAGACGGGCCGCCAACAGGTTCAGTTTCAATCAAAGAAGAAACCTTATCAACTTTGATTCGGGGATTACTGCTTAAATATTCTACAGCCTTGTTTATATAATCTTCTCTGTTTCCTAAGTTTGCGCCTATGCCTATATAAACCGAAACCATAGATTACCGTTCTTGCCCCATAGCAAGAATTCTTCCAACTTTACGCAGAATGTTCTCATTAACAGTCAACGCGAATCTTATATACCCTTCGCCGTACCGGCCGAATCCTATCCCCGGAGCTACTGCTATTCCCTTTTCTTTCAACAAATGCCTGCTGAATTGAATAGACGGCTTATACATCTTAGGAAGCCCTGCCCAAACATAAAAAGTAGAATCAAAAAACAGCTTTTCAAATCCCGATTGATAAAGAATCTTTACAAACAAATCCCTCCTTCCGCGGATAATTTTCCTCAGCCTTTCAGGAAAATACCCGCATTTCTCCAAAGCAGTTTCAGCGCAGGCCTGAACAGCCCCGAATATACCGGAATCTATGTTAGCCTTTACTTTTAACAGGCCGTTTATTAATTCACTTCTGCCTAAAGCAAACCCTATCCTGAATCCGGTCATACAGAAAGTTTTGGATAATGAATGAAACTCTATTGATACCTCTTTAGCCCCCTTTACCTGTAAAATGCTGTAAGGCTTTTCATCAAAATAAACTTCCGAATAAGCGTTATCATAAACTATGATTATCCCGTACTTGGAAGCGAATTTAACCAACCCTTCCAAGAACGATTTGGGAGCTAAAGCAGTGGTAGGATTATTGGGATAATTCAAATAAATAACTTTGGATCTATTGCGGACAGAAAGGGGGATTTTTTTCAAATCAGGGAGGAAGTCATTCTTCTCAAGCAAAGCAATTTCATAAACTCTTGCCCCGGAAAGAACAGCCGCCCCTCTATATCCCGGATACCCGGGATTAGGAATAATAACATAATCTGAAGGATTGACAAAAGAGAGAGGGAAATGAACCAGCCCTTCTTTAGACCCGCTCAAAGGAAGTATCTCTTTACCGGGATTTACGGATACTTTAAACCTTTTCCTAACCCAGGCTTGGATCGCTTTTCTCAAAGATTCCCTGCCCGCGTCTAAAGCGTATTTCTGGTTCTCTTTTATTTTTGAAGACTTACAAAGAGCCGCAACCGCCTCTTCAGGAGCTAAAAGATCCGGGTCGCCTATGCTTAAATCAATAAGCTCTCTTCCCTTTCTCCGAAACTCCTGTTTTTCCCTGTCAATCTTAGCAAATAGATAAGGAGGAAGCTTCTTAATTCTTTTAGAAAGGCTAAACATTCAATTTCTCCTTACGCTAATGACCGCGAATAAAAAAATACTAATTTGCGGCAATTAGCATATATCAAATCTTGAGACCTGACCCCATTACTTGAGGACATCTTCCATAGAATACAGCCCGGGCTCTTTTCCCAAAACCCATTTAGCGGCTAATACCGCCCCCTGGGCAAAGATATCACGGTTTTTTGCTGAATGAAAAAGCTCTATCTTATCAACTCCGCTTTCAAAAACAACTCTATGATCGCCGGTAATCTCATCTTCACGAACAGATTTTATATCTTCATTCCTTATGTCATACTCTCCCTGAGAGTTTATAATCTTGGCTATTTGTTTGGCAGTCCCCGAAGGAGCGTCTTTTTTGTGAACATGATGGGATTCCTCTATAAAAACTCTATACCCTTTCAAAAGGTTAGCCGAAGTCCTAACTAAATCAAACAAAAGATTTACCCCAATACTCATATTAGGAGATAATACAATAGGAATAATTCGCGAAACTTCTTTTATTTTATCCTGTTCATCCTGATTCAGTCCGGTTGTGCCGATAACAGCCGGTTTCTTGAACTTAACAAGATAAGGCAAATGCTCAATGACCGCTTTAGGCGAAGTGAACTCGATAAGACAGTCACAGAAGTTGACCCTATTCAGGTCAGAGACAACTTTAACCCCTTCTATATCCTCTCCCTCAGAAGGATGGCCTTTATACTCTAAACCTAAAACAACTTCCACATTTTCATCTTTACGGCAGAGATTAAGTATCCTTCTTCCCATCCTGCCGCAAATACCGCTTATTCCCGCTTTTACCATAACCTAATCTCTTTTTTTATAGAACCTTTTCACACCTACGAGGAGTCCACCCGGCCACCTCATAGGTGTAAAAACCGCTGTTATTTTATCAATTTATATCTCACCAGAACCTTCTTCAACTTAGAAAAATTATCTTTGTTCATCCGGCAGAGAGGAAGGCGCATATTAGGCTCAATCAAGCCCATCAACCCCAAAGATTCCTTTACCGGTATAGGGTTAGTTTCAAGAAACAGAGCTTTTATCAAACCGTAAAGGTAAAGCTGAAGATTTCTTGATTTCTCAACATTTCCTTTTAAGAAAGAATCTACAAGATTATGGGTTTCTTTGGGCATAACATTGGCTGCTACAGAAATAACCCCTCTTCCTCCCAAAGAGAGAACCGGCAGAACAAGTTCATCACTTCCGGAAAAAAGCATAAATTTTCTGTCAACCAAAGACATAATCTTGGTTATCTGGTCTAAAGAACCCGATGCTTCTTTTATGCCGATAACTGTCTTACAATCCTTATAAATCCTATCAGTTGTCTCAGGCAGAATATTAGACCCTGTCCGTGAAGGGACATTGTAAATTATAAGAGGGATTTTTACTTCCGATGATATTTTCCTATAATGCCGATACAAGCCTTCCTGTGTAGGCTTATTGTAATAAGGCGTAATAACTAATATGGCATCGGCGCCTGTTTTTTCAGCATGCCGGGCTAATTCCAAAGCTTCACGGGTAGAATTAGATCCAGCTCCGGCGATAATAGGAATTTTCCCCTTAGATTCATTCACAGCAATATCTACAACCCGCTTATGCTCTGTATGAGAAAGAGTAGCCGATTCGCCGGTTGTCCCGCATACCAATACCGCGTCTGTTTTATTTTTAATATGCCAGTTAATTAAAAACCGGAGTCTATTTTCATTAATTTCCCCGTTCTTTAAAAATGGAGTAACCAAAGCTACAATACTTCCTTTAAACATTTTACCCTCCTCAATGAGGCCACAACTTACAGAGCGAAGTGAATGTAAGCTGTCCGGCCGAATTGATCCCGCCGAAGGTTGGTAAATTGTAGTAATAGAATTTTCCAACCCCTTCTCTGAGGCGGGATTTCCTTAATATTTGTCAATGCTTTTTAAAATTCCTTCAAATACAAAAGAAGCTTTCCCTTCCAGCCAAACATCCCTAATATTACCTTCTTCTTTCTGAAAATATACTTTCAGTATATCTCCGCTCTTTGTCAATACCTTTATTCTAAATTTATTCTCTGTCTTCTGTTTTCTGCTATCTGTCATCTGGTTTCTGTCTTCTGTCCTCCGTACTCGATCGCCTGCAATAACAGCCGCTGCCGCGACTCCTGTTCCGCAGGCTAAAGTCTCTGCTTCAACTCCACGTTCATAAGTCCTTATGCTTATAAAGTCTCTCTTCTCAACTTCTACAAAATCAGCATTAACTCCTTTAGGCTGAAACTTCTTATGAAACCTGACAGCCCTGCCTATCTTATCAACATCAATCTTATCTATGCCTTCAACAAAAATAACCGCGTGGGGAACACCGGTATCTATATAATCAACTTTTATATTCCTGCCTAAAATTTTTAAAGACAGGCCTGACTTTATCCTTACAGGTTCAGATAACCTTATTTTTACATTTTCCGCTTCCCCAGTTTGAGCATTAATAATCCCGGCCTTGGCCTCAAAGCTCATATTTCTCCTGCCTTTAAGCAAATTTTGGTATGCCCACAAAGCCGAGCATCGCGCTCCGTTTCCGCACATCTCAGCCTCTGAACCGTCAGCATTGAATATACGCATTTTAAAATCATACTTTTTTGAAGGTTCAATTACCAAAAGCCCATCTGCCCCAATTCCAAACTTCCTTTTACAATACATCTTCGCAAACTTCTTATAATTTAAACCCGCGGCCTGTGGATTGCGGCCTGTGGCTTGAATTAATATAAAATCATTCCCCGATGCCTGCATTTTGTAGAATTTCATATCTTTCATATCCTGCCGGTTAGATAAGGTATTCTTTCGCCGTCAAATCCCGGTACTCTTCCCTTCTTCTTATAAGATAGGTTTTATTGCCCTTAACCATCACTTCCGCGGGCCGGAGGCGAGAATTGTAATTTGAGCTCATACTGAAGCCATAAGCTCCGCAGCCTAAAACAACTAAATAATCTCCCTCTTTAACATTCAATCTTCTGTCTTTACCTAAGAAATCACCGCTTTCGCAAACAGGACCGACCACATCTACTAATTTAGCTCTTAGCTCATAGCTCTTAGCTCTTTGAAACAAAGGGACTATTTTGTGGTATGCTCCGTAAAGAGACGGCCGCAGTAAATCATTCATCGCCGCGTCAACTATGATAAACCTCTTTACAGGAGTATCTTTCAAATAAAGAACCTTCGTAATTAGAATCCCTGAATTTCCGGCAATAAACCTCCCCGGCTCAAGAATAATCCTGCACTTTAACCCTGCAATCAAAGGAATAATTTTCTTCGCGAACGATTCGGCTGTCTGAGGCTTTTCTTTGTCATAAACTATGCCTAACCCTCCGCCTAAATTAAGATATCTAATCCTAATTTTATTCCGGGCCAACTCCACAATTAGTTTCCTTACCTTCTTAACAGCTTTAACAAAAGGCGCGCTGTCAGTAATTTGAGACCCAATATGTATATGTATTCCGGATATATCTAAATTCTTATATTTGACTTTTTCTAAGAGAATCTTTTTAGCCTTCTCTACGCTTATTCCGAACTTATTTTCTTTCTTCCCTGTCGTTATATAGGCATGGGTGGAAGGATCTATCCCGGGATTTACCCTCAAAGACACTTTAACTTTTCTCTTGGCCATTCCGGAAACTGAGTTTATTTTTTTAAGCTCACTTTCAGACTCTACATTAAGCATAAAAATGCCGTAATCCAAAGCGTCTCTTATCTCTTCCTCTGTTTTTCCCACAGAAGAATAAACAATCCTTCCGGCAGGGCATTTTACTTTCTTTGCCCTAAAAAGTTCTCCTCCGGAAACAATATCCAATCCCGCGCCTTCTTTTACCAAAGTCTTAAGTATGGAAAGGTTAGAATTAGCTTTTACCGAATAACAGATTAAAGGATTAAGCATAGAAAAAGCTCTCTTTATTTCCCTGAACCTGTCAATGAAAGACCTTTGGCTGTAGATATAGAGAGGAGTGCCGAACTTATCCGCTATTCTCTCAATTTGAACTCCTTCGCAATAGAGAGTATTCCTTCCGGCCCTAAAATAATCCATTATTTTATTTAACCTTAAGACAAGCGTGAAGAGCCTTTTTTTGACATAACCGATTTCCTGGGATTCAGCAAAGACAGAATAGATTTTTTATCCATCTTCTTATGAAAAGACTTTAATACTTTTTCCGGGATATCCGATATTTCAGCCCTCTTATCCTCAAGATACTTCACTAACTTTCCCACAATATTGTGAGCTTCTTTAAAAGGCACACCTTTATGAACCAAGAATCCGGTTATATCAACAGTATATAAACTCAGCCCGGTTAAGGCCCTGCGAACAGATGTTCCCTTCACCTTTATCTTTTGTACAAATTCTGCCATTATCTCTATCTCCCGAAAAAGTATATCTACTGAAGAAAATAGAGGTTCCTTATCCAACTGCATATCGCGGTTGTAAGTTAAAGGCAAAGATTTCATCATGGTCAACACAGACATCAGGTTACCGTAAATCCTGCCGGTATTCCCCCTCACCAATTCCAGGAAGTCAGGGTTCTTCTTATGCGGCATCAGAGAACTCCCTGTGCAAAATTCTTCGGGTAAATCAAAGAAACCGAACTCCTTGGTAGAATAAAGGATAAAATCTTCAGCCATCCTTGACAGGTGCATCTGAATAACCGCGGATAAACTCAGGAAATCAATAATAAAGTCGCGGTTAGACACATTGTCTAAAGTATTCTCCACCGGCTTAATGCTTATTTTATCCGTAAGGTAAGTTTTCCGGACATAACTTATGGCTTTTTTGTAAGCAGAACTTGGTATACCGCTTCCAGCTAAGGCCCCGCTCCCTATATAGACTGTTAAGTTTCTTCTAAATCCTGCCATTCCGGAAATGTCGCCTTTAAACATTGCTTTAAAACAGCCTAAATAATCTGAGAATGAAACAGCCTGAGCTTTTTGAGTATGCGTATACCCGGGAAGAAAAGATTTTTTATACTTAGAAGAAAATCTTTCCAACCCTGAAATCAAGCCCTTTAACCTGCCCGTTATTCTTTCTGCCTGGGTTAAACAGTATAGCTTCTCATCAAAAACCACCTGGTCATTCCGCGACCTCAGAGTATGAAGCTTGAGAGACAACTTACCGGTTTTTTCCTCAACCTTATTCTGGATATCTGTATGAATATCTTCCGAATTTAAATCCGGCTTAAAGCTGTTATTTTTTACCTCTTCTAAAATATTGTCTAAGGCATTCTTTAACTTTTGGTATTCTCCTCTCTTCAGGATCCCTGCCGAGGATAAAGCGCCTATATGAATTAAGGAATGATAGATATCATACTCCGCTAATTTATAGTCATATTGAATGGATTTCTGAAAATTAAAAAATCCTTTATCAATCTCCTTCTTAAACCGTCCGCCCCAAAGTTTCTTCATCTAATCCCTGCCTTTCGCATCCCATATTTTGGACATTTAATCACCCCATAGCAAACCATTCTCTTCTAACTTCCTTTGGCTAAGAAATTTCTTTACCGATTTAATGAAACTACTAACAATGAGAATCTTTCTTTAATCGGTTTAATCTTTCAAAATTGACTCAGTAAATCTCTCAAGGTTGAAATCTTCCCCTTTTTACTTAAACGGCATACTCCAGATATTTATAAACCCCTCAGCCCAGGTTTTATTAAAAATATCTTTTTCTCCGTAAGTAGCTAACTCTCTTTTATAAAGAGATTTCTTAGACGACCTTTTAGAAACAGAAATATTTCCCTTATAGAGTTTCAGGACAACTATGCCTGAAACAGACGCCATAAGCTCATTTATAAATTTGTCCAAAGCTCCTTTCAGCTTTGAAAACCACAGCCCCTGATAAACCAACCGCGCGTATTTCAAAGAAACCGCTTCCTTAAAATAAAGGCTTTCTTTATCTAAAACCAGGCTTTCCAGCTCTCTTAGCGCAGTATGAAGAATCCACGCCGCCGGAGCTTCGTAAATTTCCCGTGACTTAATCCCCACAACCCGGTCTTCAACCAAATCCGTCCTGCCGATGGAATACCTGCCGCCTATATAATTCAGCCGGTTAATCATATTAACTAAAGAGTATTTCTTCCCGTTAAGTTTTACCGGCTGGCCTCTAACAAACTCCAAATCAATATAAGCCGGCATTGAAGGTGATTTCTCCAAACTCTGAGTAGAAATAAAAGCAGTTTCTTCCGGCTCGTTGCCTAAATCTTCCAACTTCCCGGACTCAATACTTATACCCCAGATATTCTTATCAATACTGTAAGGCTTCTCTTTTGTCGCCTTAATGGGTATCCTGTTCTTTTTAGCATAGACGATCTCAGAATTCCGGGAAGTAAGCTCCCACTCCCTTAAAGGAGCGATAATCTTCAAATGAGGGGCCATAATCTTAACCGCTGTTTCAATCCTTACCTGGTCATTGCCTTTTCCGGTACACCCATGGGCAATAAATGAGGCTTTTTCTTCTTTAGCGATATCTACTAAATGCTTAGCAATCAGCGGCCGGCCTAAAGCTGTGCTTAAAAGGTATTTCTTTTCATAGACAGCGCCAGCTTTAAGAGAAGGCAGAATATACTCTTTGGCAAACTCCTTTTTTAAATCCCTGATATATATCTTTGAAGCTTTACTCTTTTTAGCCCTTTTCCTCAAATCCTGAGGAGAAAACTCACTGCCTAAATCCGCCGAAAAGCATACAACTTCAAACCCCTTATCCCTAAGCCAGGGAATACAGCAGGAAGTATCCAATCCTCCGGAATATGCCAATATAATCTTATTCATTGTTCTCCTAAACGCTAATTGCCGCTAATTCCTGAACGCTAATTTTCGCTAATTTATCTCCTCCCGTTTATGAATCATGAGCCATGCCTGCCCACCGACCTGTCCTCCGTCTTCTGTTAAACAACGCGATAAGTATTGCCTTCTGGACATAAAGCCTATTCTCAGCCTGTTCAAAAACAATGGAATTCTTACTATCAAGAACTTCATTTGTGATTTCCTCTCCCCTATGAGCAGGAAGGCAGTGCATAACCAAACAATCCTTCTTGGCTAAGTTTAACACTTCTCTGTTCAGTTGAAAAGGGCTAAAAGCCTTTAACCTCTTCTCCCTCTCAGATTCCCTGCCCATAGATACCCAAACATCAGTATACAAAACATCGCTGTTTTTGGCAGCAGACTTAAGGCTGTTGGTTACTGTAATTTCAGCCCCGGTCTTTAAAGCGATTCTCTCAGCCTGTTTAACTAATTTCTTATCCGGCTCAAACCCTTTCGGAGAAGCTATGAACAAACTCAGGCCTAACTTAGCCGACGCGAAGATTAAAGAGTTACAGATATTATTCCCGTCGCCTATAAAAGAGGCCTTAATCTTTTTAAGATCTTTCTTTTTGTCATAAATAGTAAACATATCGCTCAAAACCTGAGCGGGATGGAGTAAATCCGTCAAAGCGTTTATTACGGGAATACCCGCGTTCTGAACAAAATCTAAGATTACTTTATGAGAAAATGTCCGGATAATAACAGCATCTAAATACCTGCTTATAGTCTTAGCCGCGTCAGGGACAGATTCTCTTTTCCCTAACTGGACTTCCTGAGGAGATAAATAAAGGGGATGCCCTCCCATCTGGTTAATGCCGGTCTCAAAAGAAACTCTGGTCCTCAAAGACGGTTTCTCAAATAAAAGGCCGATGGTTTTTCCTTTCAACTTGTCAGAAAAGGCATCAGAAAATTTCTTAATCTCCCGGGACAAAGAAAATATCTCCATAATCTCTTTAAGAGACAAATCTTTTATACTTATAAAGTCTTTTTTCATAAAAATTTTTTAAAAACCTTCTCTAAAACAGACAACCCCTGCAGGAGAGTTTCTGGATCTATGTTTAAAGCCGGCATAATTCTCAAAACTGTGTTATGGGTGCTGTTGATAATCAGCTTTTTTTCAAGAGCATAATCAAATAAGGGCTTAGAAGGGATTTTAAGTTCAACTGCCCGCATTAATCCTATCCCTCTGACTTCTTTTATAATACCAAACTTATCTTTGAATTCATACAATTTCCTCTCCAAAATCCGGCCGGTTCTTCTTACATTGGCTAAAATATCTTCTTCTTTTATAACCTTAAATACCTCCAATGCCGCCCGGCAGGCTAAAGGGCTTCCTCCAAAGGTAGAAGCGTGCGTCCCCGGACCCAATACATCTTTGAACTTATCCTTAACTACAAAAGCCGAAACAGGAAATCCTGCCCCTAACCCTTTAGCGATAGTCAACGCGTCAGGCTCAATGCCGTAATTCCGGTAACAAAACATCTTTCCTGTCCTGGCCATACCGGTCTGGACTTCGTCCAATAAAAGCAGGATTTTCTCCTTATCGCAGAAGCGCCTCAACTTAAGGAAATAATCCCTTCCGGCTAAATTAACACCGCCTTCTCCCTGAATGGGTTCTAAAATCACCGCGGCGGTTCTATGAGTAACCTGTTTTAGAAAACTCTTAAAATCTCCGAACTTAGCAGCTCTAAACCCTTTCAAAAGAGGTTTAAAAGGAATTTGGTATTTTTTCTGAGCTGTGCAGGATAAAGCGCCTAAAGTCCTCCCGTGAAAGGAATTCTTCATTGATATTATTTCATACCGTCCTTTATTTCTTCCATAAGCCTTTGCCAGCTTTAAGACTCCTTCAACCGATTCCGCCCCGGAATTGGCAAAGAAGACTTTTCCTTTAAAGGAATTTTTAACTATTTCTTTAGCTAATTCTGCCTGAAGAGGATGATACAAGTTATTTGGTATATGGATAAGGGTTTTTGACTGCTGAGACAAAGCTTTAGCTATCTTAGGATGAGAATGGCCTAATATCCCTACTCCCCAACCGGGGAATAAATCCAGGTATCTATTCCCTCCCTCATCCCAGAGAAAACTCCCTTTTCCCTTTACAAATACCGGCCCTATTCGGGTATAAGTATTCAAGACATATTTTTTGAACATCTGTTTAATATCCATAATTCAACAATAATACTAATTTACGTTAATAATCCGCGGGAATCCGCGTCCCTAACAATCTCCGTTCCAATACCTTTATCGGTAAAGATTTCCAGCAAAAGAGCATGAGGAAGCTTGGCATCAACTATATGAGCCTTCTTGACACCCTTATCCAAAGCCTGTATTCCGGCAAAAACTTTGGGTATCATTCCTCCGGAAATCACCTTTTCTTTAATCCATGCTCTAACCCCTTCCTCGCTGATGCTGGAAATAAGAGAACCTTCATCTCTATGGTCGCGCATAACCCCTTTTACATCAGTAAGAAGGACAAACTTCTCAACAGATAGGCTTCCGGCAATAAAAGAAGCAGCTTCGTCGGCATTAACGTTGTAAACTACTCCTTCCCTGCCTGAAGCCATTGGCGACAATATTACTATATGGTTCTTTTCGGCCAGATCAAGAAGTTTTGCCTTGTTTACCGATACCACAGTCCCCACCAATCCCAAATCAGAAGAAAAAACTTTCTTCTCAGCATAAAGGATATTTTCTGTCCCGCTTATGCCTTTAGTCTTTGCGCCTAACCGCTCTATTTCTTCAGCCAGCATACTGTTAAGCTTTGCCAGTTCAGCGCCTACTACATCTAAAGTCTTCTCGTCCGTAACTCTGATCCCCTCAACAAAAGAGGGTTTTATCTTTTCTTTCTTCAATTCCCGGGTAATATCAGGGCCTCCGCCATGGACAAGAATGACATTTATACCTGTAAAATATAGAAAGACGATATCTTCCAAAACCGCCCCGCGTATCCGGGATTCAGAAAGGATAGACCCTCCGTATTTGATGACAAATGTCTTGCCCCGAAATTTCTTTATATAAGGCAAGGCTTCTATTAAAACTTCCGCTTTCTTAATCGCATCTTCCATTAGAAATAATAATCCTTTCTTGCTCCTCTTTTAACCACAGTAATTCCCGAAGAGTCAAGATAATACTTGCCTGCTGATTTGCCAAATCCTATGGTTTCTTCTCTGCCTATAACATTAAACCTGTCAATTATTGCCTTATTTATTTTACAATTCTTCTCTATATGGCTGAAATCCATAATAATTGAATCTTTAATCACACATCCCTCATCAACTTTAACTCCCCTGCCTAAAATTGAGTTCCGTATTTCTGAACCGCAGGCCCGCGCCCCTTCACCGATTAAAGAATTATCGATAACTGAACCGGTAACATATAAAGGAGGGCAGTTCAGGTTTGACGCGTAAATGAGCCAGTCGCGGTTATCCAAATCCAATCGGGGCTTAACGCCTAAAAGGTCCATATTAGCATCCCAATAACTTTTTATTGTACCCACATCCTTCCAGTAAAATTTGTCCTCATACTTTTTTAACGACGGTATTCTGTTCTTTGTAAAATCATAAGCGTATAAGGACTGCTTCTTCTCTAAAAGAGCGGGAATTATATCCCTGCCGAAATCATGACTGCTCTGTTTGCGGGCATCCTGTTCAAGGACACGAATAAGGGTTTCAGTATTAAAAATATAGTTTCCCATAGAAGCAAAAACTTCCCCTTTGCTTTTTGATAGAGGCTTCTCGATAAACTTTTTTACCATCATAGAACTGTCAACGCTGACAATCCCAAAATGACGCGACAGCTCAGCCTGTACAGGAACAACCGAAAGAGTAACCTCCGCTTTATTTCTGATATGGTAATCCAGCATCTCTTTTATATTCATCCGGTAAACATGATCTCCTCCAAAAATCGCCACAAACTTGGGTTTAAAGTCATATACCAGGTTTATATTCTGATAAACCGAGTCAGCCGTCCCCCGATACCATCCTTTCAACTCCTCCTTACGCATCTGAGGAGGAACAACCGTAACAAAATGCCTGGACATAACACCGGTTTTTTGCCAGGTAGTACGGATATGTTCAATTAAAGACTGAGATTTATACTGGACCATGACATAAATAGAATATATTCCCGAATTGACCATATTACTTAAAGCAAAGTCAATTATCCTATACTTCCCGCCAAAAGGGACAGAAGGTTTTGTCCTCTCCAAAGTCAAAGGATGAAGCCTTTCCCCTTTCCCCCCTGCTAAAACTAAAGCCAAAACATCATTCTTGTATTTCATAATCTCTATTTTTAGCTATACTCAGCGTTTATACGGATATACTCAGGAGTCAAATCAGAAGTATAAACTATATGGGAATCATTCCCCTGTTTTAAGTCAACCGAAATCCTGACATTTTTGCTCTTTAGCCCGCTGATACTAATTTTCGCCCCGGGAGGAACAGAAACACCTGCCTGCCCTAAAGCCTGAATTATCCTGCCGGTATTTCTGTTCTCTCCATATACGGCTGTCTTTAACAAGCTGGAATTAGCCGCCGCGAAGGCGGCTTTTTTAGCAAGCTGTTTATTTTTGACTCCTTTTACTTCAACTGTAATAAATTTACCGGCCCCTTCTCCGTCTTTAACAATCTTCTTGGCCAAATCCAAACAAACCTCTTTTAAGGCCGAAGAAAATATTTCAAAATCTCTGCCCTGCTTATTCACTAAACCCGAGCTTGACTGGTTAGAAGAAAAGAAAAACAGCGAGTCATTAGTGCTGGTACACCCGTCAACCGTAATAGAATTGAAAGACATCTCCAAAGCTTCCTTTGAAGCTTTATTTAATAATGCCCGGGTGATTTTCACGTCAGTAAAGATAAAAACAAGCAGAGTAGCTTTTTTTAAATCGGGATATATCATCCCTGAACCTTTAGCCGTTCCTAATATTCGGGCTTCCCCTTTTGATAGTTTTATTTCCTTAGAAGAAATCTTCTTGACCGTATCAGTAGTCAGGATAGATTCGGCAAAGGAATAAACATCTTTGGATAAAGAATTAATTAAATTATCCAAACTCCGGATAATTTTAGATAAGGGCAGCCTCTTACCTATAATACCGGTAGAAGACATCAAAACAAACCTATCCTCAACTCCAAGTTTAAAAGCCAGCCTGTTACAGCTTGAATTTGCAGAATCAATCCCTTTCTTCCCGGTAAAACAGTTAGCGTTCCCGCTGTTGACTAAAACAGCTTTAACCCTGCCCTGGGACTTTCTAAGTTTTTCGATATCTAAAATCACCGGCGCGGCTTTTACTTCATTGGAAGTAAAATACCCTGCGCACTCAAGATATCCTTCAGAGCCTAAAATCAATCCCAAATCCTTTTTTCCGGATCTCTTTATCTCAGCCGATATCCCCGAAAACAAAAAACCTTTAGGAACTTTCATTACAGCATATCCCGTTATTTAAAAGCTCTGAACTCCAAAAAGAAAATCCAACAACCAAGTTGTTCCAATCACCAAACGATCAAATCATCTTGATTCTTATTCTCTTTTTGGATTATTTTAATTTGGTTATTGGTCATTATTTGGCCATTGTATCTTGCCTGTACCCGCCTGTGCCCGTGAGGGTATGAGGGTATTAGGGTATTTCTTGGTCATTTTATTCTTCAGCCTTACTCCTTCATCCGAATCCCTGCCCTATCATTTTAACCCTGTATCTTCTTTTACGCCTAAAATGATATTCATATTCTGGACAGCCTGACCGGAAGCGCCCTTCATTAAGTTATCAATAGCCGAGCTTATAATAATTTTGTCCCCTTTTACCTCAAAGCCTATATCGCAGAAATTAGTATCGGCGACATCCTTCAACTGAGGCATCCTATTTTTTAAAATCCGCACGAATTTTTCATGCCGGTAATAAGAAGAATATATTCTGATTATATCCTTTTTACTGATTCTCTTTAACAATCCGGCATAAACCGTAATTAATATCCCCCTCTCTGCCGGAATAACATGGGGAGTAAAAATAAGCCTATTTCCCCTCCCCGCCAAATCAGACAAAATCCGCTCTATTTCCGGCTGGTGCTGGTGGCTAAACAGCTTATAAGCATACATATTTCCCGATAAATGGGCGAAATGAAAATTAAGCGAGGGCTTGCGTCCGGCCCCGGTTATACCAGACTTAGCATCAATTATAATATCCTTTATAACCTTCTCTCTCAACAAAGGAGCACAGCTTAAAATAGAAACCGTCGGGTAACACCCGGGATTAGCTATCAGTTTTGATTTTTTAATATCTTCCCTGTAAAACTCCGGAAGGCCGTATACAGCCTTAGGTAAATTCTTTTTATCTTTATGCGCGGTCTTATAAAACTTTTTGTATAACCCCGCGTCTTTAAACCTGTAATCCGCCGATAAATCAATTACTGTTTTTCCCTTTTTGATAAAGAAAGGGGCTATCTTAAAAGAAACCGTATGAGGCAGAGCCAGGAAAAACAAATCAGCTGAAGCCTCAGCTTTTTCTAAATTTAGTTTCTCGAGAAATAAGCCTGTTTTCTTCTTGAATTTAGGAAAGGCGCCTGAAAGTTTAACTTTTTTATCCACTCTCGCGGAAAGATAAACCAGTTCTGCTTCAGGATGGGTAAGAAGAATTTCTATAAGCTTCTCTCCTGTAAATCCGGTCGCGCCAATAACACCAATTTTCA
Organism: uncultured Planctomycetia bacterium; assembly: GCA_964609315.1. GTDB lineage: Bacteria > Omnitrophota > Gorgyraeia > Duberdicusellales > Duberdicusellaceae > CAZSRG01. The sequence goes on along the minus strand of CAZSRG010000008.1, from coordinate 6,842 downwards.
TCATTATCCTCCGATTCTTATAGGATTAAGCTTGAAGTCAGAAAAGACAGCCATATCTTAAATCAAAAACAAACCAGCGTCAATATTTAATTGGGATTTAGAAAGCAGGAGGTTGAAGAACGGTTATACAATCTTTATTAAATCTCTTACTGACAAAATGCCGGCTAATTTGCCGTCATCATCTACCACCGGCAAATGTCTTATGTTTATATACTTAATAAGCCGGTCAGCAATTATATAATCGTCGGAAACATTTACGGTAACCACATCTTTAGTCATTACATCACGGACTTTCAAAAGCTTAGCGTCATACCCTAAAGCCACAATCCGGGTTAAAACATCTCTCAAAGTCAATATGCCGATTGCTTTCTTTTCTTCATCTACTATAACAACCGAACCTATTGTTTTTTCAGCCATAATCTTCACAACCTCAAAAACGACATCATCCTCAACAGCGGTAGCCACTTCTTTGGACATCCATTCCCTAACCGTCATCCCTGCCATAATGGGTCCTTACTTCTTTTTTAAATACCCGACCAAATCTTTTATAGAAAGTATCCCGCAAAGCCTGCCTTCATCATCTACTACCGGTATATGCATAAATATATTGTTTCTTATTAAATCACAGGCTGTAGAGCTCTGTTCATCCTGGTTAACCACGATAATATCTTTAGTCATAACTTCCTCGAGTTTCGTAGTTTCGTAATCCTTTTCGGCAAGGACAACTTTTTCCGCAACATCGCGCTCGGTAAATATACCTATCGGCTTATTATCCTCATCGACAATAATTACTGAACCGATATTCCTTGAAGCCATGCGTTTAGTCACTGACGCCACATTTTCGTCTTTTGAAACGGTCATAACTTCTTTAGTCATCCAGTTCTTTATAGCTAACCTCTGTTCCATAACAGATTTATTTTATACATGTCAGGAAAGGTTGTCAATTATTAGTTTCTCGTTGTCTTGTATTTTACAGTACCGCTTTATACTTTACACACGCTTTATTACGTGAAAAAGTTTTACAGGAATATTTATCCTGCGCCTTATGTTACTTCTTCTGTGTAGCAATTTAACAGTTTAATAATTTATCAATGTAACAATTTAGCAATTTGACAGTTTGTCGAAGATAGTATTAACGTTTAGTCCACTGGAACTTTCGGCGGGCTCCCTTCTGGCCGTACTTCTTGCGTTCTTTAGCCCTGGGGTCGCGGGTAAGAAGTTTAGATTTCTTAAAAGGAGTCTTCAACTCTGAATCGTATTCGACAATCGCCCTAGACAAGCCTAACCGTATTGCTCCTGCCTGGCCGGTTATTCCTCCGCCAAGGACTTTGGCTTTAACATCAACCTTATCATTCAAACCGGCCCTGTCCAAAGGCTCAACCACCAAAAGCTTGTGTGAAGGCGTAGTAAAATATTCATCCCATTTTTTACCGTTAACTAAAAACAAACCTTTACCTTCTAAGGCCATCTGCACCCTGGCAGAGGATTTTTTTCTTCTGCCGGTAGCAGAAATTATCCGGCGGGGCTGTTTTTGGCCTTTTTCTTTACTTCTATCCTTCTCTTTATTCATAACTCCACTCTCTTAGGTTTCTGAGCTGTATGCAAATGCTCTTTATCGGGATATATCTTCAAAGAATTAAGCATTCTCCTCGCTAAACGATTTTTAGGAAGCATCCCTTTAACAGCGAGATACAGGATTTTTTCCGGCTTCCTGGCTAAAAGCTTTTCTAAAGAAATTTCCTTCCTGCCACTGGGATACCCCGAATACTTATCGTAGATTTTATCCTTAAGCTTGTTGCCGGTAACCTTTATATGCCTGGCGTTTATTACAATGACAAAATCACCGCATAAAAGAAAAGGCGTATAATAAGGCTTATTCTTCCCCTGGAGAATCTTAGCTATCCTTGAAGACAGCCGGCCTAAAGTTTTATCTTTGGCATCTACCAATAAGTATTCCCTTTTTATATCATTCTGTTTAGGTATAAAAGTTTTGACTAAACTCATAGCCGCTTTTTTAACACAGTTTACAAAGAAAGTCAACTGTTTTTTGTAAATTGTCAAGGCAAAGTAAAAATATCCCCTTTTTAACGGCCTTAAAAAGTTAAGGTCCCAGCGTCTACTTACCCTGCTATTACTTGAGTATTTTCTATAACCCCACAACTGTCAGTGATTTTTTCTAACAATGTCCACGCCTTTTTTTATTTATTGGCAATACCTCTCAGAAAAATTGCCTCAGGTCTCTTTTTAAGGCCATTCAAAAAAACTAAGCCATATTATAATACCCTTTCAAAAAAGCTTTTTTCGCCTCCAGAGGGTATTAAACTACCTTACTATATCTTACACTAAGTTGACTGGAGTTTCCTCATTTTTTCCGAATAACCAAGAGGCAAGAAGCAATAACCTCAGCCAAAGGCTGATCCTCCTCTGGCGGAAAATAATGACCAATATCCAAATTTTAACCCCGATGAAATATCGGGGCAAATAACTAAAGAATATGAGGTAATTGTTTGGTTTAGCAATTGATTGTTGAGTATTGAGATTTGTTTATCCATTGTCCCTTGGTGATTGGTTATTGAAAGATATTTTGTCCCTTGGTGATTGGTCATTAAAAAATAGTTTGTCCCTTGCTTGTGCCCGTAAGGGTATAGGGTACAGCACTTTCCTTATTAAAATCCATCTAACGTCAAATCTTGAGACCTGACCCCACTGCCACTAATTTCGAGGCCTGACCCCTATTAAACTGATATTAAAATTGGTTGCAAAAATAGAAAAAATAACATAGAATAAGATTGTTATGAATAAGTTTAAGGAAATAGCTGTAGATACTAACATTTTTATAAACCCCGATGCTTTCAGGCTTTTCGGCAGGACTCATAGAGAATCCCTCTGTAATTTCGTTGATAAGGCTAAAGAAAAGAATATTTCAATTTATATGCCCCCTTCTATATTCTCGGAAACCCTGAGGTTTATAGAAGAAGAAATCCCCAAAGCAACTCTTTCTTACATATCCCGCAAACCGCCAAAGAAATACGAGATTTTTGTCCCTGCAATGTTTTTATATGAACTTACCGAAGAAATACGCCTGAGGATAAATAAAGGGTTAAGGATCGCTGAGAAATATACCCGTTACGGATCTCAGGGGAAAAAAGACGAAAACAGCCTGATAAAAAACCTAAGAGATGAATTCCGCGCAGCTTTAAGAGAAGGAATCATAGACAGCAGGCAAGATATTGACTTGATAATCTTAGCTAAAGGATTAAACACCCCAATACTGTCCGCTGACCAGGGATTAGTTAAATGGGCTGACAAATTGGGGATAGAATCCCTTGATTTAAACGAAATAAAGGAATACTTTTTCCCTATCCGGCAAGAGACTCGGTAACTTCCCTCATCAAATCCTGAAGAGTAACAATCCCAAAAGGAACCCCGCCTTTAAGAACCAAAGCCATATTTTCTCTCCGGTTCCTTAAAAGAACTAGAACATCATCTATCCTCTGGCTAATGCTTACGTTAGGTATTGCCCTAATAACTTTCTGCCAGGAATCTACCTTCTTATAAAACAGGTCAAAGATATTTAAATAACCTACAACCTGTTTATTCTTAAACACGGGATAACGGGTATAACCGTATTTTCCGGCAGTTTTGAGAATAGTGTCTTTCTTGTCAACATAATCAAGGCCTATGACCTGATTAAGATTAGTGCAGATATCTTTTACCCTTTTCTTTGACAGCCCGAAGATATCATCAATTGCCTCTTTCTCTATCCTATCGATACCGCCTTCACTGTGAAGAGCCTCGGTTAAGATTTTTATATCATCCTTGCTGAAATCCTGTTTTTCTTTGCCAAAAATAAACCTGACTATTTTTAAAGGAATAACCCCTAAAGAAAACACTAAAGGCTTAAGGATAATTTCTAAAACGCGGTATGCCCGGTAAGAAAAAACCACGAATTTAAAACGCAGAGCTCTGCCTATCTGTTTAGGTATCAATTCCGAAAAAATAAGCAGGACAGGAGTCAAAATAAAGGAGGCCCAAAAAGCCGTATCTTTAACCCCGGCATTCATCAAAATCAAAGTAAACAACACAGAACCCATCACCACAGATATATTCGTCCCGGTTAAAGTAACAGCTAAGAAATGCTCCGGGTTTAATAAATCCTTCTGGAGATTCCGGTAAATTTTTTGGCGGGATTTTTTCAGCCTGCCGGCTTTCAGCCTGTCGGTACAGATAAAAGCCGTCTCCAAACCGGAGAAGAAACCGGCCAAAACCATCAAAGAAACCAGCCCTAAAAGGTAAATATAATTAGTTAAAATATTCATTCCTTAATCTTTAGAAGAACTTTAACTATTTTCCTCCTTGTCGCCCTGACGATTACAAATTCCAGATTCCTGTAAGTTATAACTTCTCCCTCTTTAGGCAGGCGCTCAATCAGGCTTAAGATAAAACCTCCTAATGAATCTTCCTCTTCAGGCAAATTCAAGTCCAGCCGGCTGTCTAAATCTTTTACCGCTGTTTTCGCGCTGACGAGGAACTCTTTCCCTGAAATCTTTTTAACCGGTTCCGAAGGGTTTTCATACTCGTCGTATATCTCTCCGAATATCTCTTCCTGAATATCTTCCAGAGTAACCAGACCGGATAACCCGCCGTACTCATCAACCACTAAAGAAATCTTCTCTTTTCTACCGGTTAAATCCCTCAGGAGGGAAGACACTCTTTTTGTTTCCGGAATAAACAACGGCTGTTTCAGTATAAGGCTGATATTCTTATCTTCACTCAGAAAATACTCTTTTGTCTTAAGCACTCCGATTATTTCATCTATCTTATCTCTAAAAACGGGGATGTACGAATGCCGGATTTCTTTTATTTCTTTATCAACATCTCCGGGAAGGCTGTCAATATCAACTGCCTTAATATCAACCCTCGGAGTCATTATTTCCGAAACCTTTGTATCGGCAAAATTTAGGACAGAATGGATCATATTTTCTTCTTCCAAATCAATAAACCCTTCAGCCCGTCCGGCTTTTAAAGCTTCTTTCAACTCCTCCTCGGTAAGAGTATCTTCCTTAAGCTGGGAATTTCCGAAAAGGCGCTTGAAAATCTGCCGTGAAACAAAAAGCATCATCCGGCATATAGGCCGCGACAGCTTTAAATAAACAGCCATAACATAAGAAGAAGACAAAGCAAACTTTTCGGCAGTATGGATAGCAACACTTTTAGGCAGGATTTCCCCAAAAATCAGGATTATAACTGAAGAAACAAGAACAGAAAGGACCGCCCCAACCCCGGGAAACCTGTTTACCAAAATAACCGTTACAATTGAAGACAAAGCTATATTGACAAACATATTCCCTAAAAGTATCGAAGAAAGAAGGTAATCCGGCTTATCTTTCAAAGCTTCAATTCTTAAGGCTTTGCGGTTTCTTTTCTTGAATTTCTCCAGCCTGACTTTACCTAAAGAAAAGAATGCTGTTTCGGAACCTGAAAAGAAAGCTGATAATAAAACCAATACTCCTAAGAATAGAATTCTGCTCATAGCCTTTTAAGAAAACCTATCCCCCCTACGCAGTGGGACAGGTTTTATATCTAAGGAATCGCCCAATTCTATGCCTTCCGAATAAGCATAACAGGAAGGGAACTCTACAGCCACGCGGGCCTTCCGGCAGATCGTTGCCCGCCAGGGTTTCAATCCTCTTTTTATCTTCACTACTCTGCTGTTTTTGTCTAAGAAAACTACGTCTAAAGGAAATCTCATAAAACAGGTATGAATAGAATTAGTATGATAAAAGATTAGTCCTCTATTCGTATCTACCCTCTTCCTAAACATCAACCCTGACAGCCTCCGCCAAAAAGTCTTAGCTATCTCAGCCCGGTTAAGTAAAACTTCATTTTTACTTCGGTTTATTACCTTATAAAACATTTCTTTTTAAGGATTTTATAACACTTAGAGGGATAACCTGAGGCTTAAATTCGGCATTTATACAAACCAAAGCGGTATCCGCGTAAACTAAAGTTTCTTCTCCCCTTAAGACAGACTGTTTAAAGAAAAAAGAAGCAGGCTTTACTTTATCCAGCTCCGTTTTTATAGTTAAAGTATCTCCGTATTTCGCCGGGGATTTATAATTAATCTCCACCCTCTTTACAGCAAACAAAAAACCCTTCCTATGCAGTTCTTTTATGATAACTCCCCTCTCAGCCATAAACTCTGTCCGCGCCTCTTCCAAATATTTGAGATAATTAGCGTAATAAACCACTCCCCCGCAGTCGGTATCATGGTAATATATATTCTTTTTCATAATCCCCCGTATTATTTCTAATCCATATTGTCAAGGCTATCTTTGTTATTACGGACAGACACAATGCCCGCCCTTACTGCCTATCCCTCTTTTTTCCCACGCTTCTAAATTCTAACCAAATCCTAAATCCTAATTTCTAAACCCTAAACAAATTCTAAATTTTAATTTCAAATGTTCTAAACTTTATTTTAGATTCTGCATTTTTCTGTTTTGATATTATTTAGTATTTAAGGATTTAGGATTTATTTATTATACTGTTCTGTCCCTCCTTCTAAGTCGTATTGTCTTGGATTTTGTATTTTGGTCATTTGATATTGTTTAGTATTTAGAATTTAGTGCTTAGAATTTTCCCGCCACTAAAAGCATACCCTTTCATATTCAATCATCTGCCTGCATTTTTTCATAAAACTTTTGACAGCATCTTCTAATCAACTTCTACCACTTTTACTGTTATGTTAAATTATATACCAAAAACAAAATAATTAAACCCTTATAGCCAAAAAAACTTCTGCTATTGTAAACTCTTTACAGCTTATGCTTTTCCTGCTA
>CAZSRG010000007.1:17401-36799 GCA_964609315.1 uncultured Planctomycetia bacterium | reverse complement strand
CTGTTTAATGTAACTATTTAGGCTGCCGGGCATTATGAGCATCTTGCGATTTCAAGTGCGAAGCCTGCCCTTAGGGTACAGCATTTTCCCGGTTAATTTGTCTGTATCAAGTTTTAGACTGCCTGCAGACAGACAGGTAGGTAGTTTTCCCGGCCTTCAAACAGTAAACCCCGTTAGAGAACTTTGTTCTTTAACGATCAGCGGCGACGGTAGCTTTAAACCACCATCGCCTTTAATCGGTAATGACCACCGATTAAAATCGGCGGCTTTCTCTAACGGGGTAAATTTACTCCCAAACCTATTATTTTATAAGTCAGAGATAAAAAAATTCTGGGGTCCCAGATTGGGTTAAACAGAGAACCTTTATTATTTTACTTGATCTTGAGCATATTAAATGTTAAATCAACAAGTGAAAAACAAAAAGAGGTAATTGAAGAAGTAATCCTCACCTTACCCTAATCAAATATTGGATCACCTACCGCCATACCACTCGAGGATATAATTCTCTTCAATTCTCTTCCTTCTTTCTCAAAACCTAACTTCTTCAGAATTTCAACATACTTTATCGATTCCTCTTCCATTCTTAAATTATGATAAACAATTCCCAAAATGAACTACCTCGCAGCAAGCTACGAGGTATCAAAAACTTTTCCAAAAAAGGAAACGCAGCAAGCTGCGGGGAATTAAACCCTAGATCCTTCGACTCCCTTCGGTCGCTCAGGATCAATTCGGCTATAGACTTTTTCTTCGAAAAAGTCTAAGTCTCATTGAATTAAAATATGCTCTAAAATCATTTGGCATGAGTTTAACAGCTTTCTCATAATATTTGATAGCTTCTTCTAATTTCCCCTGTTCAGCATAAACTAATCCCAAATTACAAATAGCCTCCCCATATTCTGGATATAAATCAATAGCTTTCTTGTATTCACTAATAGCTAGATCCAAATTACCCTGTTGTTGATAGAGCATAGCTGAACGAGTTAATGACCTAGATTTTATATTTCTCTTTGTTAATTTTTCACAGTATTCATTAGCTTTTAACCTGCTCGCAATAAATCCATTAAGACTAAACACTTCGTCATTTATGTCTAAATACTTCACCAATTGCTTTGGCTCAACTACTGTTAATTTTAACTCATGACCTTTTTTAAGAAGATCAATAAAATCATTCTCTGGTACATAATTCGTAAAAGCCATAAGATGATATGAAAGAAGTTCTGGCTTATATACAGTAGATAACTGAACTTTAATCTCAGAAACTGCACCATCTATATCTAATTTTAAAAGAGCATCCTCTCCTTCAAATTCCTTTACTTCATCAAAAGATGAACTTAATGACACCCATAAATTATCCAAACTGCAATCCTCTATTCTTTTTAAAAATCCAAATTGATGTCCCCAAATAACCGAACCATGTGTTGTGTACCGTACAAAAGTACCAATTTCCTCAACTTTCCATTCTTTGTATTCCCATTCATCATTCTTGGCAGAAACATTTACAGATAATCCCACTAAGAAAATTAAAGTTATAAAGATTCTAAATACTGTTTTCATTTACACAATCACTCTCATTTTGATTCTTCAATCTTAATTATCTCTTTTTACAAATAATTAACAATTATTCTATTTTTTCTTAACCATCAGAAATAAATCTACCCCATATCACAAGAACATAGCTATTTTCTACCCTTGAGCAGTTTTTTATCCTGCGGGGCTTTGAGATAGTTTTTCTTACTGACGACCTTTTTGCCGCTTTTCTTTTCTAAATCCCTGCGGGCTTTTCCGGCAACACTTCCGCCAAGCCTTGCGGATTTCTGATTTTCTAACATTCCTTGAGCGTCTTTATTGCGGGTAATCTCTGTTGTTGAGGCTTCGCCAAGCATAGAGAAAATAAGCTCCAAATCGTTCATATGATCCCGCAGATTCTCACGCTTTAATTTTTTATACTTTTTGTATTCAGCAGGCGTCATATCAAACGTCGCTTTGGATATTTCAGCCATTAGGATAGCGTAATCTTTCTGTTCCTGAATACCCCGTTTTTTCCATTCGTCCGTTAATTCCTCACGGATGGCAATGCCCCGCATACGCTTCTCAATCCAAGCGTCTGAATAGCCTTTTGCCTTATATAACGCCCTTGTACGTTTAGTGGCAAGCTCGGGATCTTCAATCTCCTTAATCCGCTCATATCCAACCCTTGCCAGCCAACGCTTAAAAGGCTCGGCTTTAGGAGAGGGGATTGATTGAATTATGCGGAAAATGCCCTCTGTGTTAGCACAATTAACCTTTTGCTTACCCCCTGCAGTCTCAATTAAAAGAGGGGTGACAATTTGTCCCCACCCTTTGCTCAGCTCATCATCACGCTTTCTAAGTTTTTTCATGTAATCTGATACATTAGCAGAATCGGTCAAAGCCTCCACAATATCAGCTACCGAAAACCACCATTCGTCATTATGGATTGTCCGGCGTATCTGTTTGCCTTTAAGAACCGCTAATTTATGAACCGTTTCTACTTCTTTAGTCTCGATTCTCTTCTTTTTTGGCATATTCGCGCCTCTTTATCTATAATCGTGTCCTGTAACAATGTCCTAAAATGTCCTATCTTTTTTGCGCTTAACTCTACCCAATCACTCCAGTCATTACGCAAGGCCTTTTCCCTGTCGTAAGCCTCCCGCTGATTGATAAGCCATTCTTTATTAGCTGAATGGCAATCCCTCCGAATAAATTTTAAATTCTCTTCCAGATAATTTAAAAGGGATGGGTGACGAGATTGGAACTCGCGACATCTTGAGCCACAGTCAAGTGCTCCCCGCCTGCCCTCCCGAGCAGTCGGGAATATGTAAATTTACTCCCAAACCTATTATTTTATAAGTCAGAGATAAAAAAATTCTGGGGTGGGTGACGAGATTTGAACTCGCGACATCTTGAGCCACAGTCAAGTGCTCTGCCAACTGAGCTACACCCACCGTGACCCAGAATTTTTTATTGCACTCATAGACCTTGCTCTATTTTTCGTTTAATAAATTTCCTGCCAAAACCTGATTTTATATACTTCTCATGCCTGCGTGCATCAATTCGACTACAAAATTCTTTTTTATAAACAACCCTAAACGGCCTTTTGCTTCTTGTAGACTGCACCTGCCCTCTATTATGCTCTACAAGACATCTCCCTACATCCTGTGACATACCAACATATATGCTATTATCATATTCGCTTGACAAAGCATAAACATAAAATATATTGATAGTAATCATTTGCTAATTTTGCCTCCCGGCCGGTCGGGAGCGGGCAGGTGCCAACTGAGCTACACCCACCGATTAGAACAATAGAAAAGAGAATTTAGGCTCACTGCTTATCAGAAGAATCCTTACCGCGGTGTTTCAATGCCCGTCTTAACACAAAAAATACTATTCCAAAAGACAGGATATTTATAACAATAAAGGAAAAAACAAGCGCCGGATGGGAAAAACCGCGCAACACCTCTTTTAACATACACCCCTATCCTTAATCACAAACCGCTGTTATACACCGGCTCTATTTCCGTTTATAAATTTCTTTCATCGGGCCGGTCACAATTACCATTTTCTTACCCTTATCGCTTATCGAATAAGTATAACTGATAGTATAAGGCAAACTTACCCTTGGGCAATCAGAAGCAGTCATAACCATTGTCATTGTATTGCCTTTAACAGTAAGCGAACCCGAAGCAAAGCAGGTACTTGAAGAATTGAAAGAGCCCTTTTTTAATACCAGAGTAGCAGGCGATGCGCTCTGTAATTTTCCAGCAACATATATTGCCTGCCTTAACCATGTCCCGAAACAGTTATAATCCCCACTTTCAGAAGAAACATCCTGGCCATTATACCCTACAGGAATATTCTCTAAAGAAGGGTTGAAAATCTTCTTGAAAGATACAGCGCCCGCATCCATAGGATTTAACATCATAGATATCCCCAATACAAAAACCGCTATCACCATTCTGAAAACATGCCTCCTCTCTTTTCCTCTCCTTTACTCCTCATCCCCTTATGAAACATTTTAGTTGTCAACTGAAATGGGACATAAGGACTAGCCCTAATTACTACGGTTCCACCACCAATGAATCTGGTGTTTTTCTTCCGTCTTTTTAGAATTAATCCTTACAAGAGTATCGGCGGCTTCATCATGCCTAATGCCGAAAGACTTTATCTTGTCATCTTCATTCAAAATCACCGCGCATCCGGAAAGAAATACACCCAAAAGAAAAATCAACATTATCTTTTTCATAACAAATTACTCCTCATAGACTTAATTGTTATAAAGAATATTTAAAACAGCTATTTCGTTCCGGACTGATTCCCCTTTCCCTCAGGTTCAGGCAAAACAAGGGATTTCAAAACATCACCGGCACTTTCTATTATATCTTTAGCATGTTCAGGAGACTTTAAGACTTCCCCTATAGCTTTACCTGCAACATTTACTGCTTTTTGAGCTGTCCCTCTGCTCAAATCCACGGTTTTATTTACAGCTGCTTTTGGAAGCTTAACCGCCCCTTTAACTGCCTCTTTTCCAATAACAAGAGCTACCCCCGACATTTTGGATTTAAACTGGGCTTTTATCATAGAAGAATCAAGACGAGGATGATCAAACTTAGTAGTTGTCTCAAAATTCATCTCGGGATATCCTTTATCTCCCTTAAACATTCCTAAGACGCTTTTGATAATAGAAGTTTTCATCTGGGAGTCTTTGCCTTCCGCGAATTTATAGTCAATTAACGAAAGATTGCCGCTAATATTCAAATTATTTTCTATAGACTTAAGCCTGCCGGTTAAAGAAAGAACAGCTTTTTCTACTCCTAAATTATCCGGTTTGAAGAAGTCAGGGTAATACATAGAAAAACCCCTATAGGGAAAATTATTTATTTTAAATGAAGAATCCATTGATTTATGCCTGAAATCTATCCATCCCTCAAGAGATATATCCTTATTGATTAAGGTATCTTTTATTTTCAGGCCGGATAAAAGAGAAAAAGACATTCTTCTCTTTAAAGGAAAAGAAAAATTGCTAATCTTCCCTTTAATTCCGGATAGTGAACCACGAAAACCCTTATCTTTGGTTTTATCTGTAAAGTTTATATTGATACCGCTAAAACTTAAGTTCTTAATTAGAATTACAGGAGTTCTTTCTTTAGGGCTTTTTGAAAAAACTGAAGGTTTCTCTTCCGAAGAGCTGACTTTTTTACCCTTTACGTCCCGTGAAAAAGTATAAAAAGGCAGGGTTACAATCTCACCGTCTAAAATTATATCTGCCGTTAAATCCTTAATTCCTAAAGCATCGAAATAGAGCCTGCCGATTAGAAGATTGGGAAGACTCAAAGAAGCCTTTAGTTCCTTTAAGGCCAGCCGGCTGGAAATTAACCCTTTAATCTTAATCCCTAAGGGGGGCAAAAAAGATACATCCTCTATTGAAACTTTACTTGTATCTAAAACTGCTAATTTATTTTCTAAGAAGGATTTCCCCTTAAGATTAACAAATCCCCATAGAGAAAAATACAGCCCCAAAGCAATAACCGCAATCACGACTAATATTTTAATTATATTTTTCATCTAACCGTTCTCCTAATATAATCATCAGCATAAATCTTATTTAAGATTATACCTGATGACGGTGATTAAATCCCGATTACAACCTGCATCTCTCTTCTTATAGGATGGCCTTTAATTTAACAACTTCCGTTTTTCCTAAAACAAAATGAATTACCCCACAGCAATCTGCGAAGTATCAAAAACTTTTCCAAAAAAGAAAACGCAACAAGTTGCGGGGAATTAAACCATAGATCCTTCGACTCCCTTCGGTCGCTCAGGATCAATTCGACTATAGACTTTTTCTTCGAAAAAGTCTAAGTCTCATTGAATTAAAACGCGCGCCTGGCAGGATTCGAACCTGCGACCCTCTGCTTAGAAGGCAGATGCTCTATCCAACTGAGCTACGGGCGCTATTTAATACAGTTTACAGTACACAGAAAACAGAAATCAAATTAACCTAAAGCGCCGGAGCGAACTCCTCTAACTATCTGCTATTCGCCATTTGCTATTTGCCATTCGCCATTTGTCATACAAAGCCTGCTTCTATGAAATTCTTTCACAATAGCGAAGTATGGTCGGGAGAGTGGGATTCGAACCCACGACCCCATGGTCCCAAACCATGTGCGCTAACCAGGCTGCGCTACCTCCCGTCAAAAATGAAACTATTCAGGGCTATTCCTTAATGTTTACCGGCACTGAGCCGAAATCAGCGGAGTGCCCTGGAAAAGTTCCCTGTCCCAATCCCAAAAAGTAACCTAATTATATCAAAGACTTTTTGTTTTTACCAAATAATTCTGTAAATAGTTCCTGAATTTCAACAAGGCTTTATACCTATGGCTAAGCCTGTTCTTTACCGATAAAGGAACCTGAGCTAACGTTTTTTTAAGTTTAGGAACATAAAAGACGGGATCATACCCAAATCCTGAACAACCTTCGGGTTTAAAAGTAATATATCCTGACAAAGCGCCTTCAAACCTGCGGATTTTCTTTCCTTTATAAGCTAATACCGCGGAACATCTAAACCTGGCCTTCCTTCTTTTCCAATCAACTTTCCTTAACGCCTTTAAAAGCTTGACAATATTCTTTTTATCATTTGCCTTAGGGCCTGAAAAACGGGCTGAATATATCCCCGGCTGGCCATTTAGGAAATCTACTTCTAAACCGGAATCCTCGCCTAAAGCGAAAGAATCGTAAAATAAAGAAGCTGTTACAGCTTTTTTTGCCGCGTTTTCAAAAAAAGATTTTCCGTCTTCAACGATAACCGGCCGTCTATTAAAATCCAGAAGAGATTTAATATCCAGGAATAACCCGCCTATTATTTTCTTAACTTCCTTATATTTCTTGCTATTCGCGGTGGCAATTATCAATTGTTTCATCTATTCTTAACTTTCAACACCAAACAGGTAAACCCCGTTAGAAAACTTCTTTCTAACAGGGCGGCGACGATGGCTTTCCCTAACGGGGTAAAGCTCTCTGAAAACAAAACTCTTAAATCAACAAAATATCTCTTAAAAGCTTTCTTTGTTCATCTATTAGAAAATCTATGCCTTTCTTAGACAAATCCAGCATATTGTCTAACAGCTTCTTGGAGAAACTGTTTTTTTCAGCTGCCCCCTGGATCTCTACAAACTCGCCCTTAGAGTTCATTGCCACATTCATATCGATATCCGCGCGGGAATCCTCAAAATAGTTCAGGTCTAATAATAATTCCCTCTTAACAATACCTACGCTTATAGCCGATAAATAGGCTGATACCGGAATTGAAGATATTTTATTTTCTTCCTTCAACTTATTGAGGCAGTCAACTAAAGCAATAAACCCTCCGGTGATAGACGCTGTCCTTGTGCCTCCGTCAGCTTCAATCACATCACAATCAATCCAAATGGTGCGCTCGCCAAGACAGGACATATCAACCGTACTCCGCAGAGACCTTCCGATTAACCGCTGTATCTCAAAAGCCCTTCCGGAAAGCCTGTCTCTCTGCCTCCGGGAATCGGTCGAGCGGGGAAGCATACCATATTCAGCAGTAACCCATCCTGTCCCCTTTCCCCGAAGAAATACCGGGACTTTATCCTCAACAGACGCAGTACATACAACCCTGGTTTTTCCTAACTCTATTAAACACGATCCTTCAGCCTTAGATATAAAGCTACGGGTAAGTTTTACTTTCCTTACCGCGTCATAATTCCGCCCATCAATACGCGCCATTATTTTCCTCCTGAGTTTTTCATTGAGCCCATTCTTTCTGGTAAAAATAATATGTTGCTATAAATCCTCATAAATACTTTTGCCTCTGCTGTCAATACCGACAATTAAAGGAAAATCTTCAACTTCTAACTCATATATAGCTTCCGGCCCTAAATCCTCAAAAGCGGCGAGCTTACGAGAAACAACTTTTGAAGCCAGCAAAGCCCCGCATCCGGAAGGAGCAAGAAAATAAACTACCCTGTGTTTTTTTACAGCCATTCTGACCCCTCTGTTTCTTCTCCCTTTACCAATTAGGCCTATAACTCCGAATTCAAGCATAAGAGGAGTATATCTGTCCATACGCGCGGAAGTAGTCGGCCCACAGGAACCTATAACCTGTCCTTTTCTTGCCGGAGCAGGGCCGCAGTAATAAATAATTTTACCGCGCAGATCTAAAGGGAGTTTCTTATTACTTTTTACAATATCGGCTATTCTTTTATGCGCCTGGTCCCGGGCAGTATAAATCTTTCCGGAAAACAAAATTTCTCCGCCCGCTCTCAACCCATAAAGTTTACTTTTCTCTAAAGGAGCCTTCAAATAAATCATTTCTTGTATTCTTACAAATCTTTAACTAATCTCTTAACCTGTAAAGAGGTAATTTCAGGAAGTTCAATCCTTTCCCTCTTTAAAGCCTTAATCATTCTCTGATAAGCCTGCAAAACGGTTCTGCCTTCTGTCAAACAATTAAGACAAACACAGGCATACCCTTTTCTGTTCTTTATTTTGAATATCCGGGCTTTCTTAGATACTATCTTTTTCATCCTCTCATCCTCCTTTCTAAGAGATAACCGCGCTTGCGCTGCGTAACGCCCAACAGCTTATATTTATCCCTAAAGGAAGGCCGGCTATATGGGTTTTTTCTTCTTTTGCCCTTACAGCCAAGGCGGTAGTTAATCCGCCCATACCCATTGGCCCTATCTTCAGTTTGTTTATTTGTTTAAGAAGGTTTTTTTCTAATTTATTTAATAAGGAGTTCTCGTTTTGTTTGCTTAAATCTTCCAAAAGAGCTTTTTTCGCCAGGAAAAGCGCTTTCTCTGATGTCCCGCCAATGCCGATACCTATTACAAACGGAGGGCAGGCTTCAGGCCCGGCCGCTTTTACCGCGCTCAATACATAAGGAGTTACATCTTCATTGGGATTAAGCATAAAAAGTTTAGTCTTATTCTCCGAGCCGAACCCTTTTGCCATAAAAGATATTTTGATACCTTTTTTATTCGTATATTCGACATAGACTTCCGGCGGGCCGAATTTAGGATGGGTCCTGTTAAACGGGCGAACCACAGAGTTCCTAAACCCGGAATCTTTATAAACAGAGGTTACTTCTTCCTTTATTACCTCAACCTCTTTTTTGCCAAAATCAGCGCCTTTACCCAACTCCACAAATACTATGCCTAACCCTGTATCCTGGCATATAGGAAGTTTTTCTTTTAAAGCATACTCCGAATTTTCTATAACAGTCTTTAAGTATTTCTTAGAAAGCCTGTTTTTCTCTCTTTTCTCAGCCTGATTTAAAAGAGATAGGAGATCTTTCCTCAACTTAATATTTGCTTCTAAAACAATCTTCCTTAGTTCTCTTCTTAAAACCTTAATTTTCATCTCACCCCTATATATTTATGCAGCTGGGGAATAACCTCTGCCCGGGATAAACTTCTTAGAGCCATGTTTCTAAAGTAATTTGCTTTCTCCAAAACCTTGTCCCCGCAGGAAAACTCCGGCTGAAAGACTAAGGGTATATTTTTATCAAGGCCCGTAATAATGCCTATTGTTTTTATTATATCCTCTTCTTTTGTCCCGCAAGTAACTACCGCTTTCACATAAACATCCTTCTCCGCGGCTTTCTCTAAAAAGGTTTGGTGCTCTTTCCAAAAACTCCGAAGGCCGGTTGAAGAAGGAAGTTTAAAATCCATAGAAACGATATCAACAACATCCTTTACTCTCTCAAACTCATCCGGCAATGTCCCGTTAGTTTCCAGAAATATCCTTCGGCTCTTTTCTTTTAAGGACCTGCCTGTCTCTTCTATGAACCCGGAATGAAGTAAAGGCTCTCCTCCTGTAAAACAGATATGTTTGTAAGGCCGGGTTACTCTTTCTATTTCTTTTACCAGCTCCTCAGGAGAATATTCTTTATAAGAAAAAAGTTTTGTGTCGCAGAAACTGCAAGTTAAATTACAGCCGTAAAACCTGACAAAAACCTGGTTTATACCCTGGTATATGCCTTCACCCTGCAGGCTGTAAAATATTTCAGAAACTCTGCCTTTCATTGAACCCGCTTATTTCTAATTTCTTTGCCTGGTTTCCGCAGTCAAAGGGTTCTCTTCCACAAGAAGTGCTATTTCTTTGCTTGTGCTCTTCGGGTATATCCCTTAACAAGCGGGGACATTTAGATGTTATACTTTTTAAATTGGTATTTTCTTTAGGACGAATTTTTTTACTCGTTTTGCTATTTTGATGTTTTCTTTAGCTTCTTTTGTAGTAGGAATATAAAAATCATCGGGATACCTAATTTCAACGGCATAAAAGGAAAGATTTCCGACATCTATTGTCTGAAATTCTTTATCTTGTTAAGAACACAATTTCAAAAGATACTCAAGATTATGAGTTTTTCCAAAATCTTGTTTGTGAAATATGAGAAAAGCCTTTAAGTATTTTTCTACTGCTTGCTGACAATGA
Source organism: uncultured Planctomycetia bacterium (assembly GCA_964609315.1). GTDB lineage: Bacteria > Omnitrophota > Gorgyraeia > Duberdicusellales > Duberdicusellaceae > CAZSRG01. The sequence goes on along the minus strand of CAZSRG010000007.1, from coordinate 26,320 downwards.
AAACAAATTGCTTCTGTGACACGTTCCTTCCTGCTTGTACATAGTTCATGATCAGCGACTGTCAGATCATTATTCGCTTTTATAATCCATCTTTCTAAATAATCATCTTTCATAATGATATACCTTCTTCGAGCGCGTTTCTTACAACGCTGCCAGGTTTATTTCTTAAATACTCGATGTCTCTACCGTCTTTTACTACTATATCAGCATCTATTATTTTTGACGCAAACCGTTTTCTTAACATCGTTGATAAATGAATTTTTTCGCGCGCGGACTTGTTTTTTGAAAGGATAATAAGCAAATCAAAATCGCTTTTCTTATCGTAATCCCCACGGGCCCGCGAACCAAATAAAATTATTTTTTTGTAAGCAATTTTACCTATTGATTCTTTTATATCTTTACGTAGCGTTTTAGAAATCATATAGCTCCTTTTATATTATTATATCTTAATTTCTGCAAAAATTTAATTATTTTTCAGTATCATAGAAATCAGATGTCCGACTACGCTAAAGCTTCGCCGGGTAAACCCGATTTGTTCATTAAGGCGAAGGGCTTGCCATCCGAAGCCCAACAAAGGCGTAGGAAAGTCAGGTAGATTATCTTGATAAAACTTTAATTTGTTTTTTCAGTAAGATATCCGGTAATAAATTTATGTAGTATACTAGAAACAAGCGTTTGATAAGGCAAGCCTTCTTCAACAGCTTTTCTCTGTATATGAATAAGGTCCCGTTCTGAAATACGGATGTTTATGCGTTTATTCTTCTGCAATGTAGTTTTAGCATATTCCCGATATTTTTTTATTTCTCCCTTCGCGTTCGGAACAGACGGGAAATTACCTTTTTCATAAGCACTCAAAATTTCCTGTTCTTCTTTGTTCAATTTCATTTTTATCACCTCTTTAAATATCTTTTCGTAGCCTTACGGCTGGGTATAATAGTTTTCAGATAAATTATTTCATTTTTTTCGACAAAAGGCACCAAATATGCATAGTTATCCACATTAACGATAAACATCCGCTGATTAGGATATTTAACTGGATTGGGATGAGAAACCACATCAAGGACAAAATCATTAGCGATATAGAATACTATTTCTTCAAAGGAAATATGCCTATTAGATTTCAGCGCTTTGTTTTTATCCTCATCCCATTCGAATAATTTCATAGTTGTCTAAAATATACCACATTGTGTGCCTTTTGTCAACGATGCTTTTATTTCAATTCTAACATAAAAATCAGCGGCCTTTGACGCGCCGCTCCGGCGTGTCAAGGGTCAGATGGATTGGCTCGTTATACAGCTTATATTTTTTTCGTCATTATCCCATGTGGCTGGGTTGTTTCTAATGTATTCACGAATATTGTGTAATGATTTATCGTTTCTGATTATATGGTCGTGGAATGACCGCTGCCATTTGAATGAATTATTGTTTAATTGATTAATTTGTTTTGACACGGCGGATTTGAATAAACCGATTATTACGGATAAATTATTATTCGTATGTTTGTTAAAAGACAGGCCGCGGCCTGTCCCTGCTATCAATTTTTTTGCCTGGCCCCGGGGTCTTTGATGCCGGCTCTTTTGAAGCCTGCCGCCCGATACCTGCAGCTGTCGCATTTGCCGCAAGGATATTTACCGTCATTATAACAGGACCAGGTATAATCAAAACGCGCGCCTAAAGAAACCCCTAATTTAATGATCTCCGTCTTATCCATATTAATCAAAGGAGCAACAATTTTAATTCCTCTGTATTTTATCCCCTTATTGACAGCGGACTGAAAGGAATTGATAAATTCCGGCCGGCAGTCGGGGTATCCGGAATAATCCTGAGTATGAGCGCCTATAAATATCGACTTGCAATTTAACCTTTCAGCCAAAGACACAGCAAAACTTAGAAAGATAATGTTCCTCCCCGGGACATAGGTAGAAGGAATGCCTTTTGAAAAAGACAAAGGAACCTTTATCTTCCTGTCAGTCAAGGCTGACCCTCCCCAGGGGAAGCTGAACTTGACTTTATAAAAAGGGACTTTCAGGTAATTTAATGTTTTTAAAGCAAACCTGAGCTCTTTTTTATGCCTCTGGTTATAATCAAAGAGTAAAGCCGTAGGAGAAAAGCCTTCTTTTAAAGCGTAATACAAAGTTACGGTAGAATCCAATCCTCCGGAAAGAAGGGCTACCGCTTTGTTAAATCTACTCTTCGCCATAATATACTGCCTGCGAATTGTCCTGTTCCCAAATACTGACACTTCTTAAAGAACAATTTTTATCCTTCAGTATTTCCTCAAGCCGGTTATAAACATATACCGCTATATTCTCTGAAGAAGGGTTCTTTTCATCAAAAGGAGAAATATCATTAAGGCATTTGTGGTCTATTTCTTTTAAAACGTTTTCGGCCGCCTCTTTTAGTTTCTTGAAATCAATCACTATGCCAATACTATCAAGTTCCTTATTTGAAACAACCACTTCAACCTTCCAGTTATGGCCGTGAAGGTTCTCGCATTTTCCCTTATACCCTCTAAGGTAATGCGCCGCTGAAAAAGAGGAAACAACTTTCAGTTCAAACATTTTCTATTAGTTTAGGGACAATATCTTTCTTCAAAATCATCCGGATCAACCCCCGAAAATGCGGCGAATAATCCGTAAGATATACTGACAGCTTCCCTCCCCCTGATTTATTAAGAATGCCTTTCTCTGATAAAATCTTCTTTGTTTTTTCGGCTATTACTTCTGCTGAATCAATCAATCCGATACCGGGTAAAACTCTGGCAATAACTTTTTTCAACAAAGGATAATGCGTACATCCTAAAATGAGAGAATCAACCCTGTTTTTAAAGCCTTTAAGGTATATTTTCGCTGTTTCTTCCGTCACAGGAAAATTAATCCACATTTCCTCCGCCAAAGGGACAAATAAAGGACAGCTTTTAGCAGTGATTTTAACACCGGGAATAGATTGTCTCAAAAGATTCTGGTAAACAGAACTCCTTATTGTCGCCGGAGTCCCGACTATACCTATTCTTTTTGTCTTCTCTCTTAAAACGGCGTCAACTCCGGCTTTTACCACTCCTAAAACCGGAAGTTTAAAAAAACCGGAAATACGCGGCAAAGCAACTGCTGATGTGGAATTACAGGCAATAATCACCAGCTTAACTTTCTTCTCCAAAAGGAAAAGAAGATTGGAAATTGCCAGCTTGATGATTGTTTTTTCGGATTTCGTCCCATAAGGAAGATGGGCGGTATCCCCTAAATAGACTATATTCTCATTAGGAAGGAGCTTCATGACTTCTTTTACTACTGTAAGCCCGCCTATTCCGGAATCAAATATTCCTATAGGATATTGGTTTATCTTCATCTTTCGGCAATAACCCTTTGGTTAACATTATTCTTTAAAGAAACTACCCCTTCGGCAATAGCCAAAGCTAACTGTTTTTTATACAACGATGTCCTCAAAAGCCTTTCTTCTCTGTAATTAGTAAGATACCCTGTCTCGACTAATACTGCCGGGCAGATATTATACTTTAAGACATAAAAAGGGGCTCCTAAAGATTTACGGGTATATATACCCATATGCCCGGCTGACTTTAAGATGGAAGAAGCCAAAACTTTGGTTTCACGCCTGTTCTCCGTATTCACCATTCTCCCCACGACTCCTTTAATTTCAGACGGCAGGCTAACTCCTTCATTCTGGCAGAGGTTCTCGGCAGCAGCCAGAATCTTACTCTGCGTATCGCTGAATTTAGAAGACAAATAATAAACTTCAAGCCCTTTTATCTTTCTCGACCGGTTAGAATTCGCGTGAACGCTTATAAACAAATCCGCCTTATGCTTCTTGGTAAACTGGACTCTCTGTTTCAAAGAAATAAAATAATCTCCTGTCCTTGTAAGATAGACTTTGAACCCCTTTTTCTTCAGGATATCCGCCAAATACTTAGCTATTGTCAAGTTTACGTCCTTTTCTTTCACTCCCCAGGGAGAAATAGCTCCCGGATCACGGCCGCCATGCCCGGGATCAATGACTATTCTATTTATTTTTAAAGAAATCAAATCCTTCAACGACATGGAAGGTTTTTCTTTTAAAGACAACAAGAAGCCCTCTAAACTTGAAGGGATAAAAACTTTCCCCCTGTCATAAACAACATCACGGGACAAGTCCTTCACCCTGCCGTTAACATCCGCGTACCGGTAACCGGGTTTTAATTTAATAGTTACCCCCTTTTTCCGCAAAACAATATTTTCATAAAAGGGGTAATACTTGCATTCCAAATTATGTTTCTTGCAAAAGCTATCTACGCTCACTAAATAAGGCCGGACCGGGCGTATATTGTTCATCCCTATAGTAGCGCACCCTGAAAGAAAAAGAAGGGTTACCAAATAAAGAAACCCCTTAAGCCTCAGATTACTAATTCTTTTCTTCATATGAATCATCCTAAAGCAAGCAAAGTATTGGCTATTTCAAAATAAACAGCGATACCGACAACATCTACTATTGTAGTTATTAAAGGCCCGGACATCAATGCCGGGTCAAGCCTGAACTTTTTAAACACCAAGGGAAGAAAAGCCCCGATAGTCGTTGCCATAACAATGGTTAACCCCATAGAAATGCCAACTGAAACACTTAACAGCCAATTTCCCTGCTGAAACAAAGCTCTGAGTAAACCACACACAGCCATAATCACTCCGATAAATATACCAAAAGAAGCCTCTCTAATTATTACTTTAAAAAAACCGAAAGGTTTAATCTGGCCAGTAGCTAAACCCCTTATAACCACGGTTGCAGACTGTGTCCCGGCATTCCCTCCGGTAGCTATAAGTATTGGCAAAAAGAAAGTCAAAGCAACCATACGGCTTATGCTTGCGGAATAATGCTGTAAAACAAACCCCGATATGGATTCAAAGACTAAAAGAAAAAACAGCCAGAAACTTCTTTTCCAGACAACTTCAAAAAGCCCGGCTTCCATATAAGGTTTATCTACAGGAACAACCGCGGCTATCTTTTCAAAGTCTTCAGTAGCTTCTTCTTCCAAAACATCCACAAAATCATCGAAAGTAACAACCCCTATCAATTTGTCATTCTTATCAACAACAGGCAAAGCCAGCAAATCGTATTTCTTAAATATCTGAGCGGCTTCTTCCCTATCGGTATAAACATTAACTTTTATTACCTCTCGGTTCATAATATCTTTTATCTTTGTCTCCGGAGAAGACAAAACCAAACTCTTCAAAGAAACAAAACCAATCAGAATCTTTGTCCTGTCTAAAACATAACAGTAATAAACAGCTTCCGTATCTAATCCGACAGCTCTTACATGCTCAAGCGCATCCCTGACCGTAATATCATCATAAAGCTGGACAAATTCCGGAGTAACCAGCCTTCCCACCGAATCTTCAGGATACCCCAATATCTCAACAGCTATTTTCCTCTGCTCAGGAGAAAGAAAGCTTAATAAACGTTTGACCAATTCAGCCGGAGCCTCTTCAAAAAGCTCTGTTCTCTCATCCGGAGCCATCTCATTAAGAATCTCCCTGACTTTCTCATCGGAAAGAAAAGATAAAATGTCTTTCTGGCTTTCAGGTTCAAGGTTTTCAAAAACCTCAATAGCTTTTTCCGCGGGTATTAGGCGGAAAACCAGGACTTTTTCATAAGGGCTGCTTAAATCAAGAACAATGGTAGCTATATCTTCAGGATAAAGAGGGGCAATAATGCTTTTAACCTCTTCAATCCTTTTCTCTTTTATCGCCCTAATTATTTCGGGTATTATAATTCTTTCAATCATTTCAGCTTTAATGTTTGTAGGCTAAAATAGGGGGCCTTCTAAAATAGTTTCATTTTAACCGTTTCCCCCGCAAAAATCAATAAAAAGCTAAATTTAGAGAGAGTACTCTTATGCGGCGCTTATAGGCTCCCGCAGTGGGATATGAAATGTTTGTGGGAAAAGGTTAGTTTGTCTTCTGTTTTCTGCCTTAGAAGTACTCGTCCCAGAGATTAATTATTCTACGCAGGATATTTGAAGGAAACTTAAAGGTTTTTTTGAAATTGAACTTTGTAAAAGGAAACTTCAATGCCCCGGCCGCTGATATCAATTTATCTTTATTGTCTTCTGAAACAGAAGGAATATCTCCCGGTACTTTCACTGGTAGAGAAAGTTCTTTTTCTATCAGTTCTTTTATCCCTTTTATTTTGAATCCCCCTCCTAAAACCACGGCAAAATCAGCATTCTTAATCCACCCTTTTTCAGATAAAGACCTGTTTATTTCTGAAATTATTCTCTGATAAGAACTGAGCAGGACGGAATTTATCCTGCCGAGGCCAAACTGCCGGTAAACCGAAACCCGCTTTACTGTTACCTGACGTGAATCTTCCAAAGCGGACTTCTCCAAAGAACCGTAAGAAAGCTTGACTTCTTCAGAAAGGGTTTTAGGAAGATTCAACTCCTTAGACAAGTCCTCATCTACCGCATCTCCGCTTAAAGATAAAACTTCAGTATCGGATAAGATAAAATTATCAAAATACGACATTTCTAATTTGGACTTACCAAGATTCAAAAGGATAAAGTTTCCTTTCTCCAAATCTTTTTCCGGCATAAAACCTGCCTCAGCTAAAGGAGATAGGACTAATTTAGCGCACCTCATCCCGGTAAGCTGAAAGAACTTATCAATGTTAAAAACAGATTCTTCCCGGCAGGCGTAATGAACCGATTTAACATCAAATCTTCGTCCGTAAATACCTAGCGGGGGATGCTTGAAAACCTTGCCATCAAGGGTAAATTCCAAAGGGAAACTTTCTATACATTTATAGTCCCAGTCCACACTCAAAAGGCGGGACTGCTCAAGAGAAAGATGAACCTGCTTTTCAGTAACTTGTACCGGATGTTTAGGATGCAGGATGCGCCGTGAGAATCCGGCCTTCTTCTCTATGTAATTTAAAGGAAGAGATAAATATGTCTCCGAAACTCTCCTGCCGATACGATGCTCAACAGAAATAATTTCTTCATGAATCCTTTCCGCTAAGTCAGAAGAAAACAGGTAATCCTGCCCATCCTCGCGTTCAATAACTTTGAAAGCGGCTTGTTTCCAAAGTTTGCCTGGATTCTCAATAAAGGATAGAGCCGCATAAGAATGGTTAATATTTAAACCTAAAGAAACTTTGGAACGCATCTGCTTAACCTAATGTTTTATTTTGAAAGTATATTCAGCAAAACGTAAATCAATATACTCTATCTTATCAAGGTCTTCTTTAAGGCGGGGAATAATCAATTCTTTAAGGCGGCTGAGTTTCTCCGCATAATCTCCACTTCCTATACGTATTTCTATACCGTTTAAATCAAACCATATCCCATTCTTGGCAAAAGCCGAAAGAGAAGTTATCTTATAAGAATGAAAGAATCCCTGTTTCTTAAGTTCATCTATTATGCCCAATATGTTTTCTGAATAAGGCAGGGACAATTTGTCCCCTAAACGGACTTTTAGACCCCGGGGAAAAACTGCTGATACTGTTATTTTACCTAAAAAAGGATTTTTAGCCGGGTTAGAAATTATGATACAATCTCTATCTATTAGATAATAACGCCCGGATATGTTTACCTGGAAAAGAGGCGCTCTTTTAATAAAATTCAGGGAAAGGCTGTCGGGAAAAACTCTCCGGACAACAACCTGTTTATATTGGCGGTAATGCCTCTCGAGTTTTGAAGACATCTCCTTAAGATTAAAGCTGAATATATTTTTACCTTCCGCCTTTAATAACTCTTTTAATTCCTGGCCCGTTATCCCGCTGTCAGGACCTAAATTGCAGCTTATTTTCTTAACAGCAAACAGACTGCTTTCTGAAAACAGACGCTTTAAAGAAACAGACAGGAAAAATATCAAAGCGAAAGCTGAACCTAACAGCAAAAAGAAGAAAAACAACCTAATTTTCCGTCTAACCTGCTTTTGCATACGCCCATTTGTTTTTAAAGACATCTTTGTTTTCAACAGGAACACTCCTGCCTCTCTAACGAGAATTACTTACAGACAAACCGCTAAAAGCCTGCCGGACAATATCCTCACACAATGAAGAAAAGCTTATCCCTATATTTTTAGCCGCTAAGGGCAAAAGACTGTGAGAAGTAAGCCCGGGTATAGAATTCAACTCCAATACATACGGCCGCATATTATCAGATAAGCGGAAATCCACTCTCCCAAAATGCCGGCAGCCTAAAACCTTATAAACCTTAAAAGCTATATCCTGAATTTCTTTGGATAAACTGTCCGGGATATCAGCAGGAACAACGGCCCGGCTCAGGTTATTACTATATTTACAACTGTAATCGAAAAAACTATTCTCAAAGACTATTTCTACAACCGGCAGAGGGGTATCTCCTAAAATACCCGCAGTTAACTCCCTGCCGGGGATATATTCCTCAATAAGAATATTAGAAAAACTTTTACTAAGAAAACTCAACCCTTCTTCAAGCTCAGCTTGATTCCTTACAATCCTGACTCCAATGCTTGATCCCGAAGAAGAAGGTTTTAATACTAAAGGAAAATCCGAAGGACAGATGCTGCTGATATCCGTAAAGCTTTTAGGCAAAGGCAATCTTTCCTCTTCAAGAATCTTACGGGTTTTTATCTTATCCATAGCGAGAAAAGAAGCCTCTGAACCGGAACCGGTAAAAAGAATATTGTTATCTTCAAATATCTTCTGTATCTGCCCGTCTTCTCCAAACTCTCCATGCAGGGCAATAAAGGCCAAATCAATGTTTTTGGAATTAACTATTTCTATAATTTCATCCTCTCTGTTAGCCTTTAAATCAACATCCTCAATTTTATACCCTCTATCCGCGAGGGCTTTAATTACATTCTCCCCGGAAAGGAGCGATATATCCCGTTCAGGCGACACCCCGCCTCTAAAAACCCCGATTGTTAAATCCTTTAGATCCATAATACCTTC
>CAZSRG010000007.1:0-17301 GCA_964609315.1 uncultured Planctomycetia bacterium | reverse complement strand
CCTACACTCGCGAGTTGTACTGTAAAAACTATCTGGATTTAGATTACCGTAAACCGTCCAACGTTATTTTGACACTACTATTCAGCATCCCCACCTTTGAATCTCTTCTTCCAGCCAAACTCCAAATTTATTATGAACTTTAGCCTTGATTAAATCTATCAAATATACCACATCTGAAGAGAGAGCACAAGATTCGTTAATAATAAAATTAGCGTGCTTAGAAGAAACACAAGCCCCTCCTTTCTTAATCCCTTTCAACCCGGCCCTATCAATAAGCTCTCCAGCTAAAAGATTATTATCGGAGTTCTTAAACACGCACCCTGCTGACGGACGGCCTAATTCCTGTTTTGCTGTCCTGCGGGAAATAGTATCCTTTATCATAGAAAACACATCATTCCGCTTAGCTTTTCGCAAAATTACTCCCGCGCCTAAAACAATCTTTCCTCTCAAATCGGAAAACCTATACCCCCTATGAATATCTTTAGCTGATAAAGAAACAATTTCTCCGGACAAGGGCTCTAAAATCCTGACATAATCTGCCGCTTCAAACACGCTCCTGTTTCCAGACGACGCATTATTCACTAACACTCCGCCTAAACTTGCCGGTATCCCCGCTAAAAACTCTAAGCCGGTTAAAGAATTATCCAGCATAAAACTCAATAACCTGTTTATTTTAACCGATGCCCCTACATAAAACTTATCATCCTCATAAGAAGAAATATCATCAACCTCCAATTTGATAACAACGCCTTCAATACCTTCTGATGAAATTAAAAGGTTCGACCCTGCGCCTAAAACATAAAAGGGATACTTTTCTTTAACCATAAGTAAAACAGCTTTCTTAAGACAGCTCTCATCTTTGGGGACAAAGAGACATTCCGCTTTTCCTCCGATTTTAAAAGAAGTCCGGCTTTTTAAATCCGCGGAATATTCTACCCTGCCTAATTCCTGTAATTCATCTCTTACCGGCATATTTCCCCTTTATCTTCTTAACTCCTATGGCGCTCTCAAAAACATTTACTATTTAGAAACAGAAAACTCTAAGCACTAAGCCCGAAACTCTTCAGCCATAGGCTGATCCACCTCAGGCGGAAGATTCAAATTTCAAATGTTCTAAACTTTATTTTAGGCTCTGAATCTTTCTGTTTTGGTCATTTGATATTGTTTAGTATTTAGGATTTATACCTCTAAATGCCTTTGGCACTACCCTTCCATTCAGACTTAACCCTCTCTAAACCTCACAATTATACTGTCTGTAATTTTGTTTATATCCCCTGCCCCCAAGCCTAAAAATAAATCACCCGGTTTAAACATTCCCGGTACCTTACTCAAAATTTCATTCTTAGGCAGGTAAATAATTCTTCTGCCGAGCCTCCTCTTTATCCTGCGTGATAAAGATTCCGCGTCTATACCTTTAAGGGGTTTCTCCCCCGCGGGGTATATATCGGTTACAACCAGTAAATCCGCGGAGGAAAAAGCTGAAGGAAACTTGTCAAACAAGATTTTAACGCGGGAAAACCGGTGAGGCTGAAATAAAACTACTATACGTTTACTGTTTAAATGAGAAACAGCTTCTAAAACAGCCTTTATCTCACTGGGATGATGGGCATAATCATCAATAAAGGACACTTTTTTAACCTTAGCCTTTATTTCTAACCGGCGCTTTGTGCCCGGGAATTTACTGACAGCTTTTTTTATCTCCTTAACCCCGTACCCCAAATTCCAGCACAGAGCTAAAACCGATAGAGTATTAAGGACATTGTGCTTACCCCAAAGAGGAATTTTTATCCTGCCCGCGAACCTTTTCTTATAATAGAAATCAAATTCGCTTCCTTTCTTGGAAAAGGAGATATTCCCTGCCGAGAAAGTATTGCTGTTTTTAAACCCGTAACTCACAGAAGGAATACCTGCCTGTCTGAGAATACTTCTAACCTGTTTATCTTCTCCGCACCCTATAACCAAGCTCCTGGTATTTAAAGCAAACTTTTTGAAAGATTGGGTAAGTCTATCAAAACTGCCGTAGAAATTTAAGTGCTCTTTATCTATATTGGTAATAATCGAATAATCCGGTTTTATTTTAAGGAAGCTGCCGTCACTTTCGTCAGTCTCAACGATAAACAGGTCTCTTCCCCACCACGATGAGCGCTCAGAATACAAAGGTATCCCTCCTACTAAAGAAGCCGTGTCTTTTCCTAAAGACCTCAACACAAAAGACGCCAAAGCAGTAACTGTGGTCTTCCCATGGCTCCCGGATACGGCAGCTGTTTCTTTTCCCCTGAGAATCCTGCCTAAAAGGCTGCCTCTTTTTATACGGGGGATTCTTAAAGCCTTAGCAAATAAAAGTTCGGGATTATCCGGACGAATGGCTGAAGAAAAACACACCAAATCTTTTCCCCTGACTGCCTGAGCGGAATGAGGAACATTTATTTTTACCCCTTTATCTCTGAGTTTCTTAACAATTAAGTTTTCTTTTATATCAGAACCTGATACTTTATACCCCTTATCCAAAAAGAGATAAGCTAACCCGCTCACCCCAATTCCCCCAATACCTATAAAATGCACTTTATTAACCCGAACGCCGCCGGCATATATAGAAACTTTGCCGGACTTCGCTTTCAACGGTAAAATTCTTCCCATTGTTTCTCCCATTCTTCCGGATTTTTCAACCCGCTGTAGATACGGTAAAAGGATTTTTCAAAGTCCATTCCCCGGCGCATCTCCCTGGCAAACTGTTTAAACCTGTAAAGGTCATATTTCTTGATAAGAAAATAAACCATACTCCAGGATTGAGTATAAAACCTATCCACATAAGCCTTACTTACCGGATTTTCTCTATTGCTGTCAATATCCAGGTCCTTAGAAGATACCCGCAATATTTCCTTAAAAGGAATTACTTTACCTTCTTTAACCATTGCCTCAATCCCCCCTTTTAAAAACCCTGACTTTTTTAGCCGTTCCATATAAACGGCGGCCCCTTCATCTATCCACAAAGGGACTAAACTGTCTTTACCTATAAATTCGTGAAAGATTAGATGAGTTAATTCATGAACTAAAGTAGATTCAAAAAATTTATAGGACTCAGCATAGGTAAAAACCTTTTTCTCGTAAGGCCTCGCGCTCCCGCCAGACCATTCAGGCATACCGGTATAAGCTAAGTATTCCTGTTTACTGTCAAAAACATATATTGACGCCCTTTTATCCCATAACCAGGGCTGGTCACGAAAGAAGCCTAATTCATCGGCAATCCCGCGGTAAGCATCTTCAGCTCTATCTTCGAGTTTATCTAAAAAATCCTTAGAGCTATTCTGGTAATAAATAATGAAATGGGCGCTCTTTTCAATCTTCCACCCTAAATCGTCTGAAAACAATCCGGGCATCAACAAACAGATAAAGGAAAAAGCTATAAATACCTTAAGATGCTTTCCGCGAAATCCTTCTGTCTTTTCCATATTCTTTCCTTTCCGGCGTTACTTCCCATAAAAGAAAATCTCTGGTAATCATTAATCGCGCCTTCTAAAACCTCGAACAGTTTAAGAGGGGTAATCTCCTGCTGTTCAGCTAAGACCGCGGACTTTTTCTCAGAAAGAAACAGGGCGTTCTCCTTTTGATGGCCGTAGGCATAAGGATAAGGAATTAAGACCGCGGGCAGGGCAAAGAAACAGATCTCAGCCAAAGTTGACGCCCCGCAGCGGGAAACAACTATATCAGAAGCTGAATACAAAACACCTATATCTTTGTAATAAGGATAAACCCTGTATTCTATGCCCATATCCCGGTAAACAGATAAAGTCCGGCTAAAATCTTTTTCCCCGGTAAGATGTATTACCTGAAATCTTACATTTTCTTTAAGAAGTTTGGCTGTTTCTAAAAAGATTTCATTAACAAATCTTGCTCCACCGGAACCTCCAAAAATTAGAATGGTTTTTTTACCGGGGTCTAACCCTAAAAAGCCTAAAGCATCCTTCCTGTCATAAACTCTGCCTGAAACCTCTCTTCTTAAAGGCACTCCAACTGATACTTCTTTAGGCAAAGAAGGATGTTTTATCCCCAGGAAAACTTTCTTAGAAAAGTAAGCTAAGACTTTATTCGCAAGCCCGAACTTGGCGTTAGGTTCAAAGATAAATATTTTTACTCCTAAAATTCTCCCTAAGACAGCAATGAAAATAGAGTTTCTCCCTCCAAAACCTATAATTTTATGCGGACGGAAATATAAAATAACAACAGCAGCTTCAAAAAACCTGAGAAAGCTTTCCAAGGCTATGTTCCTGAACCCTAAATCCATACCAAAAGATTTGAATCCTTCTTCTTTCAAAGAAGGCTTATCTCTCTTATTAACGCCATAAAAGATAAATCTGTACCCCTGCCCTGAGTCTTTCATATACCGGGCTAAAGATAAGGCCGGATAAAGATGCCCTTTTGTCCTGTCACAACCTAAAAGAATACGCATACCGCCCTCATATTTAAGCTCTAAATTCTAAATTCTAAACTCTTCAACCATAGGCTAATCCGCCTCAGGCGGAAAATTCTAAACAAATCCTGAAAGCAAACTCTAAATTCTAACCAAATCCTAAATCCTAATTTCTAAATCCTAAATAAATTCTAAATTTCAATTTCAAATGTTCTAAACTTTATTTGGGCTCTACATCTTTCTGTTTTGGTCATTTGATATTGTTTAGTATTTAGGATTTAGTGCTTAGGATTTATTTATCATTTGGTGCTTCTGTCCTCTGTCCTCTGTCTTCTGTCCTCAACCAGTCACCAATCAAACCAATTGCGTTCTCCCTTGCGGCTTTACGTCCGAACAGCATTAAGAAACAGGCCTAATAAAAGAAAGCTGACTAAAACCGAACTCCCTCCGTAACTTATAAAAGGAAGAGGCAGCCCCTTTGTAGGAAGAAGGCCTATGACTACTGAAATATTAATCAACGCCTGAAGGACAAGAGTAACCAGCGCGACTGCCCCTAAATAATACCTAAAAGGATCATAGACTTCTTTAAGAAGTTTCATCCCCCAAAAAAGGATAAACAGGTAAAGCCCCAAAATAAATACGCTTCCTAAAAATCCTAATTCCTCAGCTATAATAGCAAAGATAAAATCTGTATGCGCGGCAGGAAGGAAAAAAAGTTTCTGTCTGCTTTCGCCTAACCCTATGCCGAGAATCCCTCCTGACCCGGCCCCTATCTGAGACTGAACAAGCTGAAACCCCGAACCTTTAGGGTCATGCCAGGGGTTTAAATAAGAAAAAATCCTCGCCCTGCGGTAAGGGCTGGACAAAATTAACAAGACCGCCGCTATACAGAAAACTCCAGCTATCCACAGAAGGTACCGTTTCTTTACCCGTGAAATGAACAAAACTATAAATCCTATAAGCCCGAAAAAAATAACATTTCCGAAATCCGGTTCTAAAAATAACAGGAAACAGGTTAAGGCCATAACAGACAAAAAAGGCAGTATCCCTTTAAAAAAGTTATCCATAACCCTTTCTTCCCGGCAGGAATAATCAACAAGGTAAAAAATATAAATAACCTTTACAAGCTCTGAAGGCTGAAACCCCATTCCTAAGAACCTAATCCATCTTTTAGCTCCGCCGGCTTTTGTCCCAAAGATAAGGACAGAAACAAGTAAAACTAACCCAATACCCATTAAAAACCGGCTGTTTTCCCTTAACTTCTCCAATCTTACCCTTCGTATCAACAACATAGAAATAATTCCCGCGAGCACAAAAACAACCTGCCGTTTTAAGAAATACATCGGGTCTCCGAAACTTGACCATGCATATACTGAAGAAGTTTCATAAACCAAAACAAGGCCCAGGAAAGACAAAAAGACAGAAGATAAAACAATTCTGTTTCTCAGTCTTTCAAGGCGCAAATCATAATTTATAAACTGCATTTCGGAAAGTATCTCCTCTATCCTGGTAATCTTTAAACATATCAAAACTTGAACACATAGGAGAAAGCAAAACAGTGTCTCCTTCTTCCGCCTGCCTGTAAGCGGAAGAGACAGCGTCTTCTAAACTTGAATCCTCCTCTATGTCCACGAACCCCTGTAAAGATTTCTTTATTTTAGCCCCCGCCTCGCCTATAAGCAGAATTTTCTTTACCCTTTCTAAATAAGGCTTAATCAGAGAATAATCCAGGCCCTTATCCCTTCCTCCGGCAATAAGCAGAACCCGCGAACTAATACTGTTTAAAGCGAACCGCGTTGACAA
Organism: uncultured Planctomycetia bacterium; assembly: GCA_964609315.1. GTDB lineage: Bacteria > Omnitrophota > Gorgyraeia > Duberdicusellales > Duberdicusellaceae > CAZSRG01. Next base: position 11,090 of record CAZSRG010000007.1, on the reverse strand, counting down.
AACATTAGTTGATTTTGAATCATTGATAAAAGACACCCCTCTCTTAACTGAAACCTGTTCCATCCTGTGAGGCAGGCCTTTAAACCCGGAAAGGTACTCTCTCACTTTATCCCGCTGAAGGTTATAAATTCCTGCTGCTGCTTCTATCGCGGAAAAGTTACTGTTTCCTTTAACCACAACCTTTCTTGCCGCTATATTCTTAAAGCGGTCTTCTAAATTCAGAGGTATAACCGCGAAATCAGAACCCCGCTGATTAGAAAAGACATTCTTTTTACACCTGAAATATTCCTCTATAGATAAGTGCCGGTCTAAATGGTCTTCGGCAAAATTGAGAAACACGCTTACAAAAGGCCTGAAGCCTGCCACGGTTTCCAGCTGAAAAGAGCTTGCCTCTATCACAACTATTCCGTCCTCTTCTATATCTCTTACAAAAGAAGACAAAGGAGTCCCGATATTGCCTAAAGTATAAACAGGCCTTCCGGAATAAGCTTCAAGTATTTTCCCCAAAAGATAAGAAACAGTTGTCTTCCCGTTAGTCCCGGTAACAGCTATTATATCTCTGGACTTACAAAACCAAGAAGCAAATTCCATCTCGCCGATACAGGAGGATTTATTCCCAGACAGGAAATTCTTCTTAAAATAAGGGACATTTATCCCCGGGCTTAAAACTACTAAATCAGCATCCTTAAAAAAATCAGAAGAATGTTTACCTGATTCTATTTCAACCCGTGATCCTAAGAGAAAATTGCCCATAGAGGAGAAAACATCGGAGTTAGAATCGGACAGTTTTACTTTCTTGCCAAATTCTTCAGCCAACTTAACCGCGCTTATCCCGGAAACTCCGGCCCCGGCGACCGCAACAGTCTTAACTTCTTTTAAGAAAGCATCACGGTTTTTTAGACGGTCTCGGCTGACAATCATAACTTCCTATCTAACTCAATCCCTTATGCAACATCTTAGTTGACAACCGGAATGTTACATAAGAGCACAAAAAGCAAGAATTAAATACCTGAAGATATTACCTGATTTTTAAAGTCGCCAAAGCTAAAGCGGCGCATAAAGAAGCTATAATCCAAAACCGGACGGTAATCTTCGGCTCTGCCCAGCCTGAAAGCTGAAAATGGTGGTGAAGAGGCGCGGCCTTAAATAATCTCTTCTTAAACACTTTTACCGAAAATATTTGAAGAATCACCGATAAGGCTTCCAAAACAAATACTCCTCCGGCAATTATCAGCCAAAGCTCTTTCTTGGTAAACAAAGCTATTGCTCCCAACGCCCCGCCTAAAGCCGATGCCCCTACATCACCCATAAAGACTTCTGCCGGATGAGCATTAAACCAAAGGAAACCTAACCCCGCGCCAAGGATAGAACTGCATATAACCGAAAGCTCTCCCGCCCCGTTTATAAACGGCAGAAAAAGATAACGGCTGAACTTTATGTTTCCGGATATATAACTGAATATGCTGAAAACCAAACTCACCATCAAGACATTTCCTAAAACAAGGCCGTCTAACCCGTCAGTAAAATTCACAGAATTACAGGAAGCGGAAATCACCAAAGCTGTCCAGATTATATAGAAATACCCGAGGTTAATAACAAAGTTTTTGAAAAAAGGAAAATAAACCGTGGGAGGAAGTATTTTCAAGTTTAACAGAATAAATCCTAAAACCAGCCCTAAAACAGCCTGTATAACAAACTTAAATGTCCGGCTAAACCCCTTTTTCTTCCTAAACTTGGAATAATCATCAAGAAAACCAAAAACAGCAAACCATACAATCACCCCCAAAGAAAGCCAAACAAATATATTGTTAAGATCTGCCCACAAAAGAGAAGAAATAACAATACTGGAAACTATGAGTATCCCTCCCATAGTAGGCGTTCCTTTCTTGCCGTTGAAAATCTTCTGTAACTTTATATGGCCGTACATATCTATATGCTCTTCAAGGCGTATCCGCTTCAAATAACGGATAAATAATTTCCCCAAAAGAATAACCATAAGAAAAGAAGTAATAAACCCGAATACTGACCTGAAAGTGATATACCGTAATATATTCAACCCCGAAAGGACATTCTGAAATGAAAGATAAATATTATAAAACATAACTCCCTTTCTTACCCTTTACACCTGACGCCGAAACTAAGAAACTCAACACTATAGTATTAAGGCTAAACACTACATTTTCTTGCACGATAGCTCCACATAAAAAGATGCCCCTTCCATATACTTCGACTCAAACCAGATCTTCCCTTTGTGGTTATCCTCTATTATCCTCCTTAACACATACATCCCTAACCCGGTCCCCGACTTTGCCGAGGACTTCGTCGTGTAAAACGGCGCAAAGATCCTGGAATAGTTCTCTCTCTTTATCCCTATCCCGTTATCCTCTACTTTCATCCTTAACTTTTCTCCCCTCTGCTCTAACTCTATTTCTATCCTCTTCTCTATCGCGGTGTAATCTTCTTTTATCCTCAAACGCGTTTCCTTGTCCTCTATCGCCTCATAAGCGTTATCTATTAAATTAAACACCGCCTCTGATAACTCCGCCAACGAGCCCCATACCGGTTTTATCTCTCCCTTAACCTTTACCTCCGGCCTGAAGCCCTTTATACTATGTTTAACTCCTAACAGATCTACGGCTATCTTTATTACTTCCTTTATATCTATGTACCTGAAATCCTTATCTTTTTCCGTCCGCGCGTAACTCAGTATCCCCCGAATTATCTGCGCTGAATGCGTTACATTCTTCTCTATCTTCTCTAACCCGTAAGATAAGTAATCTATTTCTTTCTTTAAAGAACGAGCCTCTTCTCTCTTCCGGATACTCTCTACTACATCTATCAAATCCCCGGCTACTGACGCAAAGGCCTGCAGCCGGTTGTTTAACTGATGAGATACCCCTTCTGCCATTGCCCCCACTGTCGCTAACTTATCCGCGCGGAAAACCTTTTCTTCCGCTCTCTTAAACTCCTCTAAAAACCGGCAGTTATCTATCGCCATTGACGCCTGGTTCGCCAGTATCCTGAACACATTTATGTCATCTGAGGTAAACACTTTATTCTCAGGCTTCGGCCCTAAACACAAGAATCCGCTCAATCCCCTCTCACTCAACGTCGGCACGATTAACTGGATACCTTCTCTCTTATAAAATTCCTTTACTTCTTCTTTTTCTTTCCGGTTTTTTACCGCCCTCTCTATATCTTCTTCCAACAGAGGCCCGCCCGCCTGTTTTATCTGCCTGATTAGACTATCTCCCTCTCCTATGCTCATCTCTTCATCTGCTATATCTCGGGACGAAACTAATTCGTATCTTAACTTTTCCTTATTGTAAAGAAACAACCCTACTCTCTTTACCCGAACCGCTTTGGTAATTATATAAGTTATCAACTTTACAAGTTTCTTTACATCCTTTACCTTTACCATTCCCTGAGCTGCCTGCACCAATGTCTTTTGATACCTCCTCTGTTCGGCTAAAAGCCTCTCTTCCGCCCTCTGCCTTAAGCGGTTGTAGATATACGGCCCTATTGAAGCTAAAACTATCGCTAAATATGTAGCCGGTAACCATACATGGTATTTATACCCTAAAAACAACGGCAGGCCCAAGACAAAAATGTAAACAAAAGCAAATATCCCCGCCCGGGTCAAGGCGATGTTTATGTCCATCAAACGATGCTTGACTATGGCGTAGGTAGTAATTATTACATAAACTGAAACAAAAATATTACCAAAGGGAAAAATCTTTACATTATACCAAAGAGGAAAATTAGTAGCGCCTCCTATCCATCCAAACATAGTGGCTAATAAAACATACTTAAGCTGGTTGCGTTTGAAACCGGTAGAAGCTCTAAAAGATTTAACTATGAGAAAAACACCGTATAGCACAAAACAAACCCACATAGGAAGAAAGACATTATAGGCGATACCCGGATTTGGCCAGAGATCAAAAGGAGGCTTGGACGAAACACTCTCAACAAAATACGGAGTAAAGTCAAAGAATAAAGAAATAATTGCAAAAACATAACCTATCAATATAAGCTTCTTGTTTTCTTCTACGACATCAATCAAGTGTAATATGTGATGAAGATAAAAAATAGGAATAAATATTGCCCCAGCCATCAGCCCCCTGGTATATAAAATAGCGCTCGAAGCAGAATCTGTTGTTTGCCAAAGAAAATAAAAATAACTCCAGATAGAAATGCTAATACAGAAAAAAACATATATGATATAAAGAACATCTCTTCTGCTCTTTATTTTCGCAAGAATAAATAAACCAAGGATTGTGCTGGTGACTCCGTTTATTAATCCACTCAATGCAAAAAAGTTCATATAAAATTATCCTTCTCTATTAATAGCAATCATATACTGCATAATCCCCTGCTGTTCATACTCAATATCCAATTCATTCTTTTTAAAGCCCGCCCTTAAAAAGATTTCACTGAATTCATCTTCATTCCGATAGATAAGATTCCAATCCCCAGCCCATTCCATAAAATGGACCGAAGGATTGCTGTATTTATCACGCACAGTTGAAATAGCCATAACCCCGCCAGGATTTAAAAGCCTCTTTAGATTCTGAATAAGCCTGACAGCTATCTTATCTTCAAAATAATCAAATAGGCCTGTAGAATAAATTAAATCATACTTTTTATCTATCAAAGAAGTAATATCTTTCTTCAAAGCTATTCTTGCCGCATTGCTTCTAACAAAATTAACTCTGTTATTATTCTCTAACAACCTTTGGGCAAATTCTATGGCCTTATCATCATTGTCATAGCAGTCAAAAGCTGTTTTTTCCCATAATAACTTATCTGATGAAAAAAGTTCCTTTAAATCCCGGCAAGGGCCTGAAGCTAAATCCATAATTCTTAATCTTTTATCCTTTCTATTGTTAACAAAGCTGACAATCATCCGTTTGAAATCCTCTTTTCTGTTCCTTACAGCTACTGATATTGCCGACATCTGGAAATAATTATCAAAAAGGCGGTCAACCCCGGTTGTAAACGGATTGTTCTGATAGATATCATCTGTTATCTTAAAATCTCCGGGGTAACCAAAAGGTTTACTAATACTCCAATTACAATAAACACCTTTTGCAAACATCCTTTTGAATCTCCTAACAAAAAGCTGTTTAAGTTTATATACTTTATTTTCATATCCAGCGCTTAAGTTCTCTTTCTCAAAGTCCATAATATTACGAAACACCTTGTTAACCTCAGCGTTAAATTCACTCTGAAACTTCCCCCACTCCTTTGGCTTTTTAGAAAGATACGCTTCTATCTCCTCCGCCCTCTTCATATAGCGCTTAATCATAGACCTAAACGGTATTCCATCCATACTTATCTTTCCTCCTCTTATTTTCTAACACTGCCTCACACAAATGGTTACATGTGGGACGTCGGACGTCCCACATGTAAAAGGACATTACTTCACCGCGTATCAAGAAAGATACAAGATGGTTAGATAAAAGAGATGGAAGAATAACAGGCGCCCGCAGACTCTTCATCTCATTCAAGATTCCATCAAGAGCAGAGTCTTTTCCTCCCTGTGAATGGCGAAGAATTTCATCATACACTAAAATATCCTGCTTTTCTTCCAAATACAGGACTAATTTACTTTGAGAAGACACCTTATCTATTAATTCCTTTTTCTCTCCGCCTTCGGTATATAAAAGAAAATCCTCTCCCCGGGATACTGATGCATAAATACCAATATACTTAACCTTCACTTTACGGATAAAAACATCAGTAAATTATACCAAAATAATGCGGAATCTTAAAGAGAAGACTGAGGAATTACCCTTTCCAGAGCGAACTTTCTCGACCCTTTCAGGAAGGCCAGGTCTCCCTTACCTATAATAACAGCCAAGTGCCTTGCCGCGTCCTTAACATCCTTAGCAAAAACTACCTTGTTTTTGTCAACTCCTTTCAAAATAAGTTCTCTCCCCATTTTATGCATAAACTTACCTAAAAGAATAACTTTAAAGAAACCCGCCTCATAAACATTTTGAGAAACCTTACAATGCAGGGATAGAGCTCTCTCTCCTAACTCCAGCATATCAGCAAGAACAGCTATTTTACGTTTAGCCGGAATAAGCTTTAAAGACTCCAATGCCTTTTTCAAAGCCCGGGGATTTGAATTGTAGGCATCATTAATAAAAACTGCCCCTTTAATTCTTTTCATTTGAAAGCGCATCTTAGGAAAATGGAAATCCGAAAGAGCTTCCGAAGAATATTTCAAAGGGATACCCCAATATCTGCACACCGCCATACAAGCACAAGCGTTATAGACATTGAAAGAAGCCAACGTTTTCAGACGGAGAAGATATTTGGAATTTATCTTAAAAACAACCGAATCTTTTTCCCTCTTTAAAAAATTAAAATATATCCCCGAAGAAATATTCTCACCAAAATAAACAGGCTTTACTTTTATTTTTACGTTCCGCAGGAGCTTATCATCAAAATTAAGCACAGGGAGGGCTAAAGGACAGGCTTTAAAAAGAGAGACTTTCTCTCTCAACACGCCCCGTTTAGTCTTAAAAGATTTTAAATGGGCATTATCCACACAGGTAATAACCCCTATTTCCGGACAGCAAATATCAGCCAAATAAGATATCTCTCCAAAATGGTTAGTCCCCAATTCTACAACACAAAAATACCCTGTTTTATTAAGAGAAAGTAAAGTTTTTGGCAGCCCGATTTGGTTGTTCTCCGAACCTTTACTTATTATTAAAGGAACTCTTCCCCTCAAAACATGGCCGATCATCTCTTTAACCGTAGTCTTGCCCAAAGAACCCGTTACCGCGCAGACTTTAGGAGAATATTTTTCTACTAATCTTTTAGATAAAAGCCCTAAAGCCTTCAGGCTGTCCTCTATAACCAATACAGGGATTTTTATCTTCTGTTTCAGAACAGCCGGTATCTTTTCAACAACAAGAAAAGACGCGCCCTTACGCTGCGCGTCTAAAAGAAAATCATGGCCGTCAAAACTGCGGCCCTTCAAGGCAAGAAAGGCTTCTCCCTTCTTTAGCCCGCGGGTATCAAGAGCCACCCCCCTGAACCTTGAATGCGGCCCCGCGGAATTTACAACTTTTTTGGGTTCTAAACAGCCGGCAATTTCGGAAAAGTCTAATCCAAACATATTTACCGCCTAATGGAACTGTTGTAATAAACAACAATTCCTTACTACTTTCCTGTCGCTGAAAGGGATAGTTTTATCTTTCAGCACCTGATAATTCTCATGGCCCTTCCCGGCAATCAGGACAGCTGTTCCCGGCCGGGCGGATTTTAACGCCTTCTCAATAGCTTTTTTCCGGTCAATTACAATAGAATAATTTGTTCCGCGCATTCCTCTATCTACATCACGGCAAATCTTTAAAGGGTCTTCGCCGCGGCTGTTATCGGAAGTAATTATGCTGTAATCAGCATATTTAGAAGCAATCCTTCCCATAACAGGGCGTTTCTTTTTGTCCCTGTCTCCGCCGCATCCAAAAACAAGAATTATTTTTTTATACCCGACATTCCTTAAAGATAGCAGAGCTTCTTTCAAGGCCGCGGGAGTATGAGCATAATCAATAAACACTGATTTGACTACTTCTTCCATCCTCCCCGAAGGCCTTTTAAAACAGCCGATAGCTTCAATTATCCGTTGAGAGCTGATATTCAAAGAACGGCAAAGGGAGAACGCGGCCAAAATATTGTAAAGGTTAAACCTGCCTATCAAATTTGAACGGATAAAGTATTTTCTATCCCGAAAACGGATTAACATTTCCGACTTATTCCTCTCAAAACGATAAGCTGTAATTTTATAATCAGGGTTGTTTTTCATACCAAAACTAATCTTTTTTAAATGAACCCTGTTATACATATCCAACCCGTATCTGCCGTCGGTGCTAATTACGCCTATACCTTTGGGTTTAAGAAGATTGAATATTTTATACTTAGCATTGAAATAATTCTTAAATGTTTTATGGTAATCAAGGTGGTCATGAGAAAGGTTGGTAAAAACCGCCCTTTCAAGTTTTAAACCCGAAAGGCGTCCTTGAATTAAACTGTGAGAAGAAATCTCAGAAACTGCGTATTTCATCCCGTCTTTATACATCTTGTAAAGTAAAGATTTGAACAAGAAATTGTCGGGAGTGGTCATAAATGAACGAAAAGAAGCGCCTCCCCATTTATAATTAACTGTCCCTGTCAGCCCGGAAGGAATTCCGCAATAATTCAGGATATGGCTGACTAAAGCAGAGACGGTCGTCTTCCCATTCGTCCCGGTAATGCCGATTATCTTAAAAGAATCCAGCCCTTTAAACAGACTCCGGCTTAACCTCTCGCCTGTTTTTTTTAAATCCTCCACAAGAACAAAAACTTTCCCGGGATATTTATAACTTAAACCAAGTACTTTCTCTCTGTCAGCGTTTTCTGCTACAAAGCAATTGACTTTATCCTCAAAATCGGAAAAAGAATCCAAAGGATTGAAATTGCATCCTTTCCTGGCCAAAAAAACACTATTGCTAAAAAGTATCCGGGAATCAGAACTGGCGAAATCAACCTTCCGGCCCAAATTCCCGCCGATAATTTCTTTACAGCCTATATCCTTAAAAAGTTTTTTTAAAATCATGTCCCGGGAATTAACCTTTTATACTCAATTATCTTTTCAGCAATCTTTTTAAACAAAGGGGCGGCAATCATCCCCCCGTAATGATAAGTCTTAGGCTCATCAACAACCACTCCTATAGTATACTTAGGATTCTCTACCGGAAAAAACCCGATAAAACTCGCGTAATAAGCGCTGTGCGAATACCCTCCCTTAGGAGACACCTTTTGAGCAGTGCCGGTTTTACCGGCAATCTTTATACCTTCAATCTTAGCATGGCGGCCTGTCCCTTTATTAACAACCTGATAGAGAATCTCTTTCGCCCTATTTATAACCTCGGGGGAGAACATCCTTCCGCTTTTTTGATCTCTGACTTTCTTAACAGTAACTCCCCCGCTGTCAACCGCGCTGTCTAAAACATGAGGCCGGACTAAATAACCCCCGTTAGCTACAAGGCTAAAAGCTCTTACTAACTGCAAAAGGCTTACTCCTACTTCCTGGCCAATTGGTATTATATACTGGGAAGTTTTTGACCACTGAGAAAGAGGCTTGACTAAGCCGGGTGTTTCGCCCGGTAAATCTATGCCGGTTTTTCTGCCAAACCCGGCCTTCTGAATACCGCGGTAAATGTTTTTCTTCCCTGTCAGGCCAGCAATTTTGGAAACTCCTATATTGCTTGAATTTTCAAACACTTCTTCAAAGGACAAGTTCCCAAAAGCTTTCCAGTCATGGAGCACACTTCCGGGAATTTTATACAGCCCTTTCTCACAAAAGAAAGTTTTCTGAAAAACCCCTTTTACTCCGCTTAAAGCTGAAAGAAGAGTAACTATCTTAAAAACCGAACCCGGTTCGTAGAAATCGGATACGGCTTTATCACGAAAACATTCCGGAGAAAAATCTCTAACCCTATTAGGGTCAAACCAGGGATAATTACAAATAGCTATAATCCTTCCTGTCCGGGGATCCATAATGACAACCGACCCTCCTTTTGCCCGGGAAGAATCAACTGCCTCTTTCAAAAAGTGCTCTGCCCAATACTGTATATTGGCATCAATTGTCAGGATAATGCTTAATCCGTTCCGGGGAGGAAGAAATTCCTTATATAAAGGAAGGACATTTCCTCTGCTGTCGCGAATTAAGACAGCTTTGCCTTTTTCCGAATCAAGAAAGCTGTCAAACTGAATCTCGGCCCCTTCTACTCCCCTACCGTCAATATCCACAAACCCTAAAACCTGGGAAGCCAGCCTTTCCTGAGGATAGAACCTTTTATTTCTCTTTAAGAAACCTAACCCCGGTATCTTCAGCTTTTCTACTTTCTCTTTCAAAGCGACATTTATATCCCGCTTTACCCAGACAAAAGATTTATCAGACGAAAATCTTTCAGCCAATTCCTTTTTCGGTAATCCTAATAAAGCAGAAAGGGCTTTTACCATTTCCCTCTTTTGGGTTATCTTCTTAGGAACAGCATAGACCGAGTAAGCAGGAATATCTTCGGCTAAAATATTACCCTGGGAATCAAGGATACTCCCTCTTTTCCCCGAAAGTTCGACGGTAAGGTTATGTTGATTAGAGGCAAGTTTTCTGAAATAGCGGAAGTGAAAAACTTGAAGAGAAAAAATTTTCGCTAAAATAAACAGAGAAAACAGAAAGACAAAGAAGCAGACAGCAATTAATCGGGTATTTCGCACTTATAAACACCTTCAATATTAAAACCCTAAGTAATGAACTACCTCGCAGCAAGCTACGAGGTATCAAAAACTTTTCCAAAAAAGGAAACGCAGCAAGCTGCGGGGAATTAAACCCTAGATCCTTCGACTCCCTTCGGTCGCTCAGGATCAATTCGGCTATAGACTTTTTCTTCGAAAAAGTCTAAGTCTCATTGATTAAAACCCTAAGTATTAAAATACGGATTATAGAAGACAATCTACAGAGAACAGATAACCAAGTTGATGTATTGTTAAACTGCTAAATGGTTAAATCGCTAAATTATTAAATATATCATCCATAAAACAGATTGATAAATTGGATTGTTCCAATTCACTATCTAATCTAAATATTCAGCGCAAGAACAAAGGAATTAAGGCTGAGCTTCCGCCTGTCCGGTAAAACCAAAGAAACCGGCTAACAGACTTTTCCGTTTATGTTTTAATCCGGCATTTCCGCTCTTCAAGGCAACGGTTATAACTTCCTTAGGATAGTTAAGGCCGCTGTCCTGAGCAAAGGATTTAGCATTAACCTTGACGAGGTTAATCTCCTCGGATAACCGGCTGGCTAAAGAAGATTTTTCCTCTAACAATTTAGATAACTGAATATTCTGATTCCGGATGGTATAAGCTAATACGGTTATCTTTACTTTCTGATAGACATGGAGAAATATAAACAGAAAAAAAATCACGAAAAAAATTATATATTTTCTCATATAAACAAAAATGAACTACCTCGCAGCTTGCTGCGAGGTATCAAAAACTTTTCCAAAAAAGGAAACGCAGCAAGCTGCGGGGAA